>NZ_QPJN01000017.1:0-48011 GCF_003338615.1 Halanaerobium sp. DL-01 | reverse complement strand
GAGACGGGGCAACGACTGACGGAAAGCTGTATACGGGAGAACCGTACGTGCAGTTTGACGAGGGGTCCCAGCTGAAAGGCTGGTCCTACTCTATTACCCGGTTTTATTAAAAAAATATTTGCAGGAAAAACTTAGTTATTGCAGAAATTATTTTTAATGGGAGGTGTTATTTTGTCATATCCAAGATTAGATATATATTTAAATCGAATCAAAGAAAATTACTTAAAAATGAAAAAAATCTGTGCAGAAAAAAATATAAAATTGACAGCTGTTATCAAAGCTTTTTCTGGAGATGAAAATATCTTTAGATCACTATTAAATATAGATATTGACAGTATAGCGGATTCTCGGCTGCAGAATATAAAAAAATTTAGAGAACTCGGCTACAGTAAGGAAGCTGTGCTGCTTAGAATTCCCATGCTGTCAGAAATTGATCGGCTGGTAGAATATGTAGATCATACACTAATCAGTGAAATAGTAATCTGCCGCTATCTGTCAGAAAAAGCATTAAGAAAAGGAAAAAAAATTGGAGTTATAGTTATGATAGATCTCGGTGACAGAAGAGAAGGAATAATGCCAGATGAATTAATTGATTTTCTAAAAGAAATAAATAAACTTGAAGGTGTTTACATAGAAGGACTAGGAACAAATTTAGGCTGTTTTGCTGGAATTTTACCTGATGTGACAAACACTAAAAAATTAATTGACTTAAAAAATAAAGCAGAAAAAGAACTTAATATCAAAATCAGCAGGTTATCTGCAGGTAATACTGCCACAACTAAATTATTTGGAGAGAAAAATTTAGTTGCAGAAATAAATAATCTCCGTATTGGAGAGGGGATTTTAATTGGTACAGATATAACAAATCAGCGCACACTCAAATCTATGCACCACTACAATTTTAGACTTAAAGCTGAGATTATAGAGCTAAAAAACAAACCCTCACTTCCTGAAGGAAGCACAGGTAGAGATTTTTCTGGCAGAAAAAAGAGATTTACTGATAGAGGTCTGCGTATGAGGGCAATTGCGGCCGCAGGTAAACAGGATATAGATTATACAGGGCTATATCCTGAAATTGAAGGAATTGAGGTGCTGGGAGCAAGCAGTGATCATCTTATACTGGATTTAACAAATGCAGAAAAAGAAATTAAAATTGGAGATATAGTTTCCTTTAAGATGAACTACAGTGCTGTTCTGCAGGCAATGACTTCAAAATATGTGGAAAAAAATTATATTGAAGGGTGAATAAGTTGGATTTTTATTTGATTTTAGCTTTTCTATTGAGCGGAATATTTATCGGTTTTAAGTCCGGTGACGATAATTTTATAGTAAAAATTTCAGATAAAATTAGTAATTTTGGACTTATTGTACTTTTGATCGCTATGGGAACCAATCTGGGCAGCAAGGATGAAATTTTTCGTCAGCTCGGCAGAATAGGTTTACAGTCATTTATTTTTGCAGCTGCCAGTATAGGATTTAGCCTCATATTTTTAATATTTTTTAGTAAAAAATTAAATTTTGAAAGTTTTTTGCTGAGTGGAAAAGAAGAAACTATTGAAGAAAATAATGACAGCAGCATGACTCTAATAATATTTTTTTCAGTCATTTTAGGAATTCTGGCAGGATATTTTTGGCTGTCGGAAGCTTTTTATGTTTTGATAGAACCTGTCACAAATTATTCTCTGGCTGTTCTTCTTTTTGGAGTGGGAATTGACATTGGAGCCAGCAGGGAAGTTATTAATGATTTAAAATTAATGGGATGGCAGATTCTTTTGATACCTGTTATTATTGCTGTGGGCAGTCTTGTTGGATCTGTACTGACAGGTCTGCTGATGGGTTATCCAGGTAATCAGGCAGCAGCAGTGGGAGCAGGTTTTGGCTGGTACAGCCTGTCAGGTGTACTGCTTTCGGAATTACACAGTGCACAGCTTGGCTCTGTTGCATTTCTGTCCAATGTATTTAGGGAGCTGCTTACTGTTTTAATTCTTCCTTTTGTGGCAAAATATTTTGGGAGAATGGCAACAATTGCTCCTGGTGGGGCCACAACTATGGATGTAACTTTACCACTTGTAAAGCAGTCTGGAGGAGAAGCAGTTGTCATACCGGCTTTTATAAGTGGAGTAGTGCTTACAGCACTAGTACCGCTGCTTGTGCCCTTTCTGATAACTATATGAATCTTTCCCTTTGACTGCATATTTAAAGATAAATTTTTTATAAAGACTTTCCCCATTTTTGCAGCTCTAAAAATAATTTTGGGGAAATTCTATTTTTTTATAGTAAAAAATCAGCACTAGAAGGAGGATAATAATGAATGATAAAAGAAGAAAAAATATGGAGGAATTAAATAAAACTTTAAAATCACTGATAGGGGCTGAAGGTGACTGGCTTGCTAATCTGGCCAATAGTTCAGCACTGCTGTTTCAATTTCTGGATAATATAAACTGGGCTGGCTATTATATCTGGAAAAATGGTGAGCTTGTTTTGGGACCTTTTCAGGGTAAACCTGCCTGTGTGCGTATAAGAGCAGGTAGTGGGGTCTGTGGTACTGCCTATCAGAAAAAAGAAAGTATTGTCGTTGAAAATGTTCATAAATTTTCTGGTCATATTGCCTGTGATGCTGCCTCTCAGTCAGAAATTGTTATACCTGTAATAGTTGCAGGAGAGGTTATAGCTATTCTTGATATAGATAGTCCTATAACAGGACGCTTTAATGAAATAGATAGAGAATATCTTGAGAAATTTGTTGAAATTTTGATAGATGAGACTGATTTTTTGCCTTTAACAGCAAAAAGTTAAATAAAAAGGTTAATTCTTCTGCCGATATTTTGTATGCTGACAGAAAGGATTAACCTTTTAATTATTTGTTCTGATATTTTTATCTAAAACAGCCAAGAAAACCCCCTCTAAATTTTTTTTTTGCTTTAGGTGGAGAGGTCACACTGTAAAGAAAAAACTTTAAATATTAAAATATCTAAAATAGCCGGTAAAATTTCATTTAAGCTTGCTGGATGTGCTGCAGTGATTTACCTGTTTTTTAGAGTAATACAGCTGCTTTGTTCCACAATCCTGTCCTGTCCATAAACAGATATTTTTAAAGGCTTTCCTTTTTCAAGTTCAAATTTTATTTTTTCTTTTCCAATATGAACCTTAATCCTTCGATTTCTAAATATAATTTTAAAATTGAAAGAATGCCATTTTTCCGGCAGAAAAGGTCTAAAATACAACTTATTATTTTTTACTTCAAAACCTGCAAATCCCTTTACAATTGACATCCAGGTGCCGGCCATACTGGTTATGTGCAGGCCTTCATCAGTATCATAATTGTAGTTGTCGAGATCCAGCCTGGAAGTTCTGAGGTATAGCTGATAAGCCTTTTCCTGATTTCCTATTTCTGAAGCTATGATAGAATATATACAGGGAGAAAGGGAAGACTCGTGAACTGTTCTTGGTTCATAAAATTCAAAATGCCGTTTTATACTGTCATTATCAAATTCTTCTTTAAAATAATATATGCCCTGCAGAACATCTGCCTGTTTAATATAAGGTGAGCGGAGAATTCTATCCCAGGACCAGTTTTTATATAAAGGGATATCTTCATCTTTCAGTTCTTCTCTGGTTTTCTGTTCTTTATCCAGATATCCATCCTGCTGTGAATAAATATTGTAATCTTCAAGATAGGGATAATACATTTTATTTACAATATCCCGCCAGTGATTAAACTCATCTTCTGTAAGATCAAGTTTATCTATCCATTCACTGTATTTTTTAGGAAATTCTTTTTTTATAAAATCTTTTGCTTGAAGAGTATATTTTAAGGTCCAGACAGCTATCTTGTTTGTATACCAGTTATTATTTATATTATTTTCATATTCATTTGGACCGGTTACGCCAAGAATCATATATTTATCTTTTCTGGGATTATATGTTACCCTATCTTCCCAGAATTTTGATATCTCTGCCAGAACTGGAAACCCAAAATCTTTTAAATATTTTTTGTCACCTGTATAATCTATGTAATCTTTTACAGCATGTGCAACAGCTCCATTACGGTGAATTTCTTCAAATGTAATCTCCCATTCATTGTGGCATTCCTCTCCAGTAATAGTTACCATTGGATAAAGTGCTCCCTTAAGGCCCAGCTTATCAGCATTTTCTACAGCTTTATCCAGATGGTGATAGCGGTAAAGGAGGAGATTTCTACCAACACTGCTGCTGTGGGTTGCAAGGTAGAAAGGCAGACAGTATGCTTCTGTATCCCAGTAGGTTAATCCACCATATTTTTCTCCGGTAAACCCTTTTGGACCAATGTTTAGGCGGGGATCATGACCTGTATAAGTTTGATTTAACTGAAAAATATTAAATCTAATACCCTGCTGTGCTTCTGGATCTCCTTCAATTTTGATATCACTTTCCTGCCAGATTTCAGACCAGCCTTTTTTATGTTCTGCAAAAAGATCAGCATAACCTTTTTGAGCAGCTTCTGCCGCTAATTTTACTGCTTTTTCTCTAACTCTGTTTTTATTGTAATCACGGCTTGTACAGACGGCAATATATTTATTTAATATTATTTCTTCACCTCTGTCAGCAGTTAGATTGATTTTATTTCCTGTAAAATTTTTCTTTTCAATATTTTCAGAAGAATTTATTTCTGAATTAATTTCCCAGTTCATAGCAGTAGAAACAAGAAAAAATGATTTTTTTGTTTCCATACTCAAATAAGCGGACTTTTTTCTGCTTTTTTGTTCAATATTATTCCAGAATAAATCTCCATAATTGGCATCTTCATTTTTTACATTACCATCTAAATATGGTGTCAGCTGAATATTTATTTTTTTATCAAGAGGTTTAATTTGATATGAAACAGCAGCAAGCTCTTTTTCTATTTGATGCAGAAATCTTTTTTCCCTTATCTTTACTCTACTGCTGCCAGGCAGTATTAATGTGAATTCTCTTTTTAAAAATGCATCCTTCATATTTAGAGTTCTGCTAAAATCTATAAAATTACATTTGTTTAAATCAACCTGAAGATTATTTATTTGTACATTTATTCCAATAAAATTAGCGGCATTGGCTATTTTAGCAAAATATTCAGGATATCCATTTTTCCACCATCCGACAACAGTTTTGTCCGGATAATAGACACCTGCAATATATGTTCCCTGCAGGCTGTCACCACTGTATTTTTCTGCAAAATTCCCACGAATTCCCATATGACCGTTGGCAAGACTCATAATACTTTCAGATGTTCGATTATATTTTTTATCAAAGCCTTCCTCAATTATATTCCATTTATCAACTTTAAAATATTTTTTCAATTATATTCACCTACCTTTATAATAAAAGTATATCAGATTATTGCTGTAATGATAATATTTAAAGATATTTATTTTAATTTCCAATTAATTACCACTTCTTTAAGAAGAATTTTTACATTTAAATATAGTATTCATACAAAAGACCAGGTATTATCAGCCAATTTAAAAATTTGACATAACAGCTCTGACAATGCTATAATTCTATTATAAGTAATAACTATTATTAATAAACTATAAAAGGAGGTAATTTTTATGGTAAACAATGATATGACAGCCCAGAATCTCCGCTCCGCTTTTGGGGGAGAAAGTATGGCCTATCAGCGCTATAAAGTCTGGGGTAAAAAAGCTGCAGAAGAAGGTTTTGAAAATGTAGCACTTTTATTTGATGCAATTGCCTATGCAGAAGAAGTTCATGCAGGCAATCACTTTAAAGCACATGATAATATTGAAGGAGATTTTCTTGTTGCATCTGGTGGAGGATTTGGTCTAGGTACAACTTCAGAAAATCTTGAAGGTGCTATTGCAGGAGAAGAATTTGAAGTAGAACAGATGTATCCTACATACAGCCTTGTGGCAAAAGAGCAGGGGGAAAACGCGGCTGTTCGTTCTTTCCATTATTCATTGGAAGCAGAGCAAATTCACAGCAGACTCTTTAGAGATGCTAAAGAATCAGTAGATAATGGAGAAGATATTGATATTGAATATGTTTCTATCTGTGAAGTCTGCGGACATACAGTTGTAGATGGCACACCTGAAAAGTGTCCTATCTGTGGTGAACCGGCAGAAAAATTCCGAAAATTCACTAAGTAAATAAATTTTATAATTGATGTATTTTAACAATGTTTAAATTATGGAAAATATTTATCTTTTCCATAATTAAATATAATCTAAAAGGAGGAATTTAAAAGATGGGTTATTATGATCTTAAAAAGCTGGAAAACACTGGTGAAGACAAGACTGCACTTGAGAAAAAACATGTTCCTTATATTCAGTGTCCTGATGAAGTAAAAAAAGGTGAATATTTTGAGGTGAAAGTAACTTTTGGTAAGGAAATTACTCATCCAATGGGACCAGATCACTATATTCAGTATTTTGATCTATATGCTGATTATGTAAGCCTGGCCAGAGTGGATTTTACTCCTGATATGAAAGCAGAAGCTACATTAAATCTTAAATTAGAAGAATCATGTGATTTAAATGTATATGCATTCTGCAATCTGCACGGCCATTGGGAAGGTTCAAAAGCAATTAAAGTTGTAGAATAAATTATTTTAATAAAATATGAATATTTAACTGCCGCCCTTTTTAGGGCGGTTTTTTGTTAATAAAAAATTAAAATTTCTATTTACATATGAAATTAAATCTGCTATAATTTATCTAAATAATAATTTAATAGATTAAATAAATATTTAAATATACGGAGGTGCTGGCAATAGAAAAATTAACAGAGCGCGAAAAAGATGTTCTGGAATTGATAAAAGATGATGCTACTATAAGCAGAGAAAAAATAGCAGATAAACTGTCTATTTCTGAATCAGCTGTAGGCACTTATATTTATCACTTAAGTACAAAAGGATATATTTTGGGTAGAGGATATATAACTGCTCCAGAAAAAAAAATTGTGGTTGTTGGTGGTGCTAATCTTGATATAAAAGGATATAGCCCTAATTATATTAAAGGAAGTTCAAGTCCGGGCTGGATAAAAGAAAGCCCAGGTGGGGTGGGGAGGAATATAGCAGAAGATCTTGCTTTTTTAGGACAGGAAGTAGTCCTGCTGACAGTAGTCGGCAGTGATCATTTTGGCAAGAAAATAAAGGAAGAAACCGAATATGCTGGAGTAGATGTTTCTCATATTAAAACTATTCCCTCTCTAGAATATAAAACAGGGGTATATCTTGCTCACCTTAATCAGGATGGAGATTTGATTGGGGCGGTAAATGATATGAGAATTTTAGATATGATAGATAAAAACTATTTAAATGAAAAAAGAAAAATCATTGAAACTTCATCAATACTGATATTTGATACAAATCTGAGTCAGAGTTCTATAAAAAATTTGCTCAGTCTTTGTTCCGGAGGAAAAATGATAAAAATAGCTGATACAGTTTCAGTGGAAAAAGCACTCAAATTACAGAGCAGCATAAAAACACTTGATTATTTGCGAGGTAATTTGGATGAAATTGAAATCCTTCTGAATATTGTAAAGATAGAAGATTCAGAAAAAGCAAAAAAAATGAGTATTAATCAGAGAATGAAGCGAATTGTAAAGTATTATTCTAAAAATAAAGATCTGCCAGAGATGATTATAAGTACTGGTAAAAACGGAGCCTATCATTTAAGTAGAAATAAAGATAAAATCAGTTTAAAACATTTTAAAGCTGCAGAAATAAAAAGTGAAGAAATTGTTGAGACAACAGGAGCCGGAGATGCACTTACAGCTGGATTTGCAGCCGGGCTAATGAATAAATATCCTGTGGATAAAGCGGTAGAACTGGGAATTAAGGCTTCAGCTTTTACAGTAAAAACTGAGCTGACATGCAGTCCAGATCTGGCGAAATTAAAATAAATAATACAGTTCTATAATCAGATTAAATCTGATAGATATTAATATATTCAAACAGCAGATTAAATTTGATAGCAAACTATTAATATTTTTAAAAAAGCTATTAGATTTGACGTAATGTAATTACAAAATGGAGGTAAGAGAATGAAAAACTTAAAAAAATATCTGGAAATCAAAGATGATGTAAAAGAAGCTATGAGACATGGAAAAGCTGTAGTAGCACTGGAATCAACTATAATAGCTCATGGTATGCCCTACCCGCAAAATATAGAAACTGCCCTGGAAATAGAAGATATAATATGGGAAAATGGTGCTGTACCTGCAACAATAGGAATAATTAACGGCAAAATAAAAGTTGGCTTAACTAAAGAAGAGATTAAATTTTTAGGTGAATCCGATAAAGTAGTAAAAGTAAGCCGCCGTGATCTTCCAGTAGTTCTGGCAGAAAAAAAACATGGGGCTACCACAGTTGCTGGAACAATGATTGCAGCTGATCTGGCTGGTATCAAAATTTTTGTTACAGGAGGAATTGGTGGAGTCCACCGAGGAGCAGAGAAAAGTTTTGATATTTCTGCTGATTTAGAAGAGCTTAAGAAAACATCTGTAGCTGTTATTGCAGCAGGTGCTAAGTCTATTTTGGATCTTGGACTAACTTTGGAAAAGCTGGAAACTTTTGGAGTGCCGGTGCTGGGATATCAAACTGAAGAATTGCCTGCCTTTTACAGCCGCAGCAGTGGTTTTAAATGTGATTATATGGTAAAAAATCCTGAACATACTGCAGATATTCTCATGGCAAAATGGGATCTGGGCCTGGAAGGTGGAGTGCTTATTGCCAATCCGGTACCAAAAGAGGACGAAATTAAATACGAAGTGATTAACGATAAAATAGAGCAGGCATTAGCTGAAGCCGAGGAAAAAGAAATCAGCGGTAAAAAGCTGACTCCGTTTTTACTTGATAGAATAAAAGAAATTACAGATGGGAAAAGTTTGGAAACAAATATATCTCTGGTAAAAAATAATGCGGCAGTTGGAGCAAAAATCGCCTCTGCTTTTGCTGCTGTATTACAGGTTGAGTAAAATGTTGCAAAAAAAACTTTGAGAATATATACTTGTGTTAGGATTAAATATAAGGAGGCTGATAAAAATGACTGAAGAAATGACTGAAAACCGGATGGAAGATATGAGAATTAAACTGGATATAAACAATATGTTTTCAGACCAGGTAGGGAAAGAAGGCTTCAGCCGAGAGGAAATTGATGCCTATAGAGATAAAGCACTTAAAGCTCGAGAAAATATTCTTAAAGCAAAAGAAGAAGGGAAAATGGGTTTTATGGAACTTCCCTATAATCAAAAAGAAATTATTAAAGAATTAAAAGAAACTGCAGAAAAATTAAAAGATAGGTTCGAAAATTTTGTTGTGCTTGGAATCGGTGGATCTGCCCTGGGTAATACTGCACTGCAGACAGCCATAAATGACAGCCAGTACAACCTTTTTTCTGAAGTCAGGAATGGTTATCCAAGATTATTTATATCAGATAATGTAGATCCATCCGGTATTAGTTCTCTTTTAGAAAAATTGAATCCAGAAAAAACATTATTCAATGTAATATCTAAATCGGGAAGCACTGCAGAAACAATGAGTCAGTTTCTTTTGGCCAGAAAAATCGTTGCTGAAGCAGTTGGTGAAGATCGGGTGGGCGAATATTTTATTGCCACTACCAGCAGAGATTCCGGTTATTTAATAGAGATTGCTACCAGAGAAGGAATGAAACAATTTTATATTCCGGATAATGTTGGAGGAAGATTTTCTGTTTTAACACCAGTTGGGCTTCTTTCAGCAGCATTTACCGGAGTGGATCTAGAAAAATTATTAGCGGGAGCAGCTTATATGGATAAAATTATAAATGAGCGGGATTTTTGGGATAATCCTGTACTGCTGAATTCTGTGCTGCATTATCTAGCATTTAAACGCGGTAAAGTTATGTCAGTAATGATGCCATATTCTGATAAATTGAGAGATTTTGCAGACTGGTATAGGCAGCTCTGGGCAGAATCACTTGGTAAAGAAAATGATAGAAAAGGAAATAAAATAAATGTAGGTCCAACTCCAATAAAAGCATTAGGTGCTACAGATCAGCACTCACAGGTGCAGCTATATATGGAAGGCCCTTATGATAAAATAATTACATTTCTGGAAGTAGAGAATTTTAGTGAAGATATTGAAATACCAGCAGCATATGAGGATCTTCAGGGCCTAGGATATCTTGGCGGACACAGTTTTGCAGAACTTATCACAGCCGAGAAAAAGGCCACTGAACTGGCACTTACAAAGCGAAACAGGCTTAACCAGACAGTTAAAGTGCCTGAAGTTAATGAATTTACTTTAGGACAGCTTTTCTATTTTTATGAATATCAAACAGCTGTTACAGGAGAATTATTTAACATAAATGCTTTTAATCAGCCGGGAGTAGAGCTGGGGAAAAATTATACTTATGGAATTTTTGGTAGAAAAGGATATGAAGAAATGAGAAAAGAATTTAACCAGTCTCCGGCACATGATGAAAATCTAATTTTGTAATAGAGTTTAATTAAACTCTAAATTAAACTGTTTGAGTATACAGACAGCTGAGATGAATGATAAAATATCTATAAAAGATGAAAATGATAGATGGAAGATAAGGCAGCCTGGCTGTGTTAGCTGCTGAAAATCATCCCTGGAAGGAGTAAAATATATTGAATATTGATTATCAAATTGTGGAAAAAAATATAGTTAATTGGCTGAAAAGAAAGGTAAAAGAGGCGGGAGCAGATGGTGCAGTTGTAGGTTTAAGTGGTGGTATAGATTCTGCTGTAACTGCAGTACTGCTTCAAAAAGCTTTTGGAGATAATGTTCTTGGAATTGTTATTCCTTGTCACAGCAGCCAGCAGGATATAGAAGATGCTCACCGTCTGACATCAAAATTTTCTATTAAATATATTGAAACAGATCTTTCTAATGTATTTGACCAGTTTTATGCCGAGCTGAATGAATCAGGTATTAAAGGTGGTGAGCTTGCAGCTGCCAATATAAAACCCAGATTGAGGATGACAGCACTTTATTATTATGCTTCATCTTTAAACTATTTGGTGGTGGGAACAGACAACAGAAGTGAACTAAAAATAGGATATTTTACCAAATATGGAGATGGAGGT
The DNA here is from genome assembly GCF_003338615.1 of Halanaerobium sp. DL-01. Taxonomy (NCBI): domain Bacteria; kingdom Bacillati; phylum Bacillota; class Clostridia; order Halanaerobiales; family Halanaerobiaceae; genus Halanaerobium; species Halanaerobium sp. DL-01. The sequence goes on along the minus strand of NZ_QPJN01000017.1, from coordinate 36,941 downwards.
ATTGACCTTGCTCCACTGGGGATGCTGGTTAAAACAGAGGTTAGAGAACTTGCAGAACATCTCGGGATTCCTAAAAATATTATTGAGAAAAAACCGTCTGCAGGTCTATGGCAGGGCCAGACAGATGAAGAAGAAATGGGTTTTAGTTATGAACAGCTGGATCATTATATTCTTACCGGTGAGGCTGAAGATAAAATAAAAGAAAAAATAGAAAAACTAGCGAAAAAAAATGCACATAAGCTCAAACCAGTTCCTGTACCGGTCAGAGAGGAGATTATCAGATGAGTGAAGAGGAAAATCTGCTGATTATTTCTGATGACAAAAAAATAAACTCTAGAGATATTTCATTGATTTCTCTTCCTTCAGGACAGGTTCTTGTTATAGCCTGTGATTCTTCTGGAGGTATAGGTCCACTTAAGAATGATCATATCAATGTACCTGGAGAAATTGTGGGAAGATTTTTGGCAAGAGTTCCCCTTATGGAAATAATGTCGATTGGAGCAGAGCCGATTGGACTTATTGACACACTTTCTATAGCTTATGAACCTGTTGGTCGTACAATCCTTGCAGGAATAAAAGAAGAACTCAGAGAAGCTGATTTAGAAAATGATATTTTTTTAAATGGCAGTACAGAAGAAAACATTCCCACCTCGCAAACAGGGGCCGGTCTTACTGTAATAGGTATAACTTCTAAAAATAAAATTAGAAGTGGTAATGCAAAACCGGGAGATTTAGTTGTAGCAGTAGGTCTGCCCAGAGTCGGAAATGAAGTAATGGAATCACTGGACATTATTGCAGATATAAAATCACTGCGGAGAATCAATTCCTGTACAGGAGTACATGAGGTTATAGCGGCTGGTTCAAAAGGAATAAATTATGAGAGTAGAGTATTGGCAGAGATGTCGGAACTTAAACTCAGGCAGTCTGGTTCATGTCAGATTCCCCTTGATAAAAGCTGTGGACCGGCAACTGTTCTGCTGGTAGCAGTAGCCGCACCATCAGTAGATTTATTAAAAAAGATTACATCTAAACCGATTAATATAATCGGGAGGCTGGAAAAAGATGAGTAAAAAAATATTTGCCATTTTCCTCGTCATGTTTGTAATAATATTTACTGCAGAAGCTTATACTGCTGACAAAACTGGTTTTCCAGTACAGTATGAAGATGAACTGGGGCATAAGATAATTTTGGAAAAAGAACCGGAAAGGATTATCTCACTGGCCCCAAGTATAACCGAGTTAATATATTTTTTAGGTCTGGAAGATAAACTTGTTGGTGTAACAACATATGCTAATTATCCTCCAGAAGCAGCGGAAAAAGAAAAAATCGGATCAGTTACTGAAGTGAATATAGAAAAGATTATTACATTAGAACCTGATTTAATTATTGCTGATTCTATTAATAAAAGTGAGGCTCTAAAGAGATTAAACAATCTGGGCCTTGCAGCAGTTGGGTTTAATCCACTTGATATTGAAGAAACTATTGATATGATAAAAACAATAGGTTGGCTTACAGGAAGTTCTAAAAAAGCAGAACAGATTGCAGAAAAAATGAATTTCAGGCTAAAAAAAATAGAATCATTAATTGCTGAAAAGCTTCAGAACACTAAAAGACCTGATGTTTTTTATGAAATATGGTCTGATCCCCTCTACACAGCTGGAGATAATACATTTATAAATAGTGTAATAGAGACAGCAGGTGGAAATAATATTGGAAAAAATGCAGAAGGTGCCTGGCCGAGATTTGGAATTGAGAGCCTGATACTGGCTGACCCAGATGTTTATATTTCCAGTCCCCACAGTGCAGCTGGAGGTATTACTATTAAGGATATACTTAACCGACCATTATTTAGTGAGCTTAAAGCTGTCAAAAAAGAGAGAGTTTATCTGGTTGACCAGGATAAGATAAGCAGACCTTCACCAAGAATAATAGATGGATTAAAAGAAATTGCTGCAGCTATTTTTCCAGAACTTAAAGACAAATTGGAGGGAATCTGATGTCGGTTATTTTAGTAACTGGTGGAGCAAGAAGCGGCAAAAGCAGCTTTGGTGAATTAATCGCCAAAAAATTGGGCGGAGATAGAGTAATATATATTGCCAGTGGTGTAGCTGTAGATCAGGAGATGAAAGAAAGAATTGCTGCACACAAAAAATCCAGACCGGATGGATGGAAAACTGTTGAAGCACCAATTAATATCTGCAGTGAACTGAAAAAAATTTCTAAAGGGTCTGTTGTTCTTTTTGACTGCCTGACTACCTATTTGAGCAATCTTCTTATTAGAGAAGAGGATAAAGAGTACAGAGAAATAGAAAAGATTCTATTAAAAGAAGTAAGAGATATTTTAAAAACTGCAGAAGAAAGAAAACTTGAATTTATTATCATTCAAAATGAAATAGGACAGGGTGTTGTGCCTCCTCATAAACTGGGAAGATACTTCCGTGATATATCTGGAAGAGCAGCCAGAATTTGTGCTTCTGCTGCTGAAAGGGTTTTTACCATGACAGCCGGTCTTCCGAGAGAGATAAAGGGAGAAGGCCTGGAAATAATAAAACTTTTTTCTGATAATGAGGAGGTAGATGTTCTTTGAAAAAGATCCTGAATGATTTTTTGACAGCGCTAACTTTTTTAAGCAGAGTACCGGTTAAGGTTAATGAATTTACAGAACTTTCTACTGTTTATTTTCCACCGGTTGGATTTCTACTGGGTATAATTATCTCTATTTTTGGGTTTGTTTTTAATAATTTTTTCCCACCTGAAATAGCATCTTTTCTGCTTATTATATTTTATATTTATTTAACAGGTGGGGTTCATCTTGATGGTACAGCTGATTTTTTTGATGGTTTTTTTGCAGGAAGGGATAGAAAAAAGACAGTTAAAATTATGCATGACTCTAATACAGGGGTATTTGCTGTTATAGGGCTAATATTAATTATTTATTTAAAATATCTCCTGTTTTCTGAACTGTACACAGCCGATAATCTTATTTTTTTTCTGATTTTTCCTGTGCTGAGCAGATTCATACTGGCTGTTATTACTGCTAAAAGTGAAGTTGCAGAGGGAAGTGTAATGGCAGAAAAGCTGCACAGCAGTGCGAAAGAAAGAGATGTTTTTACTGCAGGACTTTTTACAATTTTTATTTTATTAATTCTGCTGGTAGTTTTTGGATTTAATTATATGATACCGATTTTAACAGCATTTGTAACAGCTATTTTAACAGCTTTTTTTGTAGCCAGCCGGGCTTCAAAAAAGATAGGTGGTCTAACGGGGGATGTTTATGGTACAATAGTTGAAGTGAGCGAAATTGTTATATTATTAGTTTTTGTCATTTTTTAAATCCAATTAGTTATGATTTTGTCTGTGTTAATTTTATGTAATTATATGGGAGGAAATAATGGAAACAGAAATCCTTTTGATACGTCACGGAGAAACAGAATGGAACAGAAAACATATATTTCAGGGGAAAAAAGATATTGAACTAAACAGTACAGGCATCAAACAGGCCTGTAAATTATCTAAATATCTATCTAAAAAAAAATATAAATTTTTATACAGCAGTGACTTAAAAAGAGCGCTTAAAACTGCAGAAATCATAGGTAAAGAAGTAAATCTTAAACCTATAGAAAACAGCGAAATCAGAGAAATGGATTTTGGAGAATGGGAAGGATCAAATTTTTCTGCAATAAGTAAACATGATGCAGAATCACTAAAAAAATGGAGGCAGGACCCGCTTAATAATGCTCCTACTGGTGGAGAAACTCTGCGCGAATTCAGCAGCAGAATAAGCGAATTTTTTGATATATTAATAGAAAAACATCAGAAGGAAAAAATTATTGTTGTCACACATGGAGGAGTTATTAAAGTATGGCTTTCAGAACTATTTAATATGCCTGTAGATAAATTCTGGCAGATTGAAGTTCAGAATACATCTATGAGTAAAGTAAAAATTTATGATGGAGACCCAATATTTAGTCTTTTAAATGCAGTACCACATTTGGAATTGGAAGGAGCATAGTCTGGATATTTAAGAAAGGATTGGCCTATTTATTATATCGTATTATATCAGACTATATAACACAGATGCAGAAGATTAGATATCCAAATAATATTGGTTCTATGCCTAGAGCTGATATCGAATATTAAAAAAAGGATATAATCTCTTTTTGTTGAATTATTGATTTGCAGAAAAGAAATTAATGACCTTTTGAAATAAAGATATAAGAATGATAATAAGATTAAGAGGTGATATCATGGAATTGTCAGATTTTACAATTGACGAATTTACAATTATTGATGGAGAAAAATCTATTGGAAAAGCTGCACTGCTTCTTTCAATAGTTAATGATGAGTTTGATGATAAAATCATTAAGGCATTTAAAGATGAAGGTTATAAAGCAGTAATTACTAGAGCGGGAGGAAAAGGAGAAAAACTGAAAGATAAGATTCTCCGCAACTGCCTTGGAGCAGCAATAAAAGGTGATGTAATAAGTGAATCTGTACAGGATCAGCGTATTCTTACCAGATGTGTTGAAAGAGCCATGGTTGATTTTGATAATCCGCTCTCAGGTATTTCTGGAGCAGGTATAAAAATTGGTATAGTAAGTAAATCACCACATCTGGCTGTTGCACTTTATGGAAAGTTGGGAATACCAGGTCTTGATGTAGATCACGAAATATCAGGAATGGGGATTCATTATTATGGACTTAATCCGGAAAAATAATGGTTCTATAAATATACTCAAAAGAGTATTTAAGTATGTTTTACCATATAAAGGCAGGCTGGCAGGAGGAGTTTTCTCCATGATGGTTCACGCCTTTTTAACAGTTTTTTTTATAAAAGTTTTTCAGGATCTGCTGGAAACAATTATCTCAGATATTTCTGCAGGGGAAGAAGGAATTACTCAGCTAACCTTTATAGCTCTTTTTATGATTTTAATATATTTTCTCAAAGGTATAGCTTATTATGGGCAGAACTATCTGGTGTCATATGTATCACAAAAATCTATTAAAGATATGAGAGATGAACTTTATTCTCATCTTCAAAATTTGTCACTCAGTTTTTACAGCAAAAACAAAACAGGTGATATTCTTTCCAGAGTTACCAATGATGTTTCACAGCTGGAAAATTCGATGATAAATACAACTGTAGGTACAGTCGATAAAACATTTACGTTAATTGGTGGTATTGGATATTTAGTCTATCTGAATTATAGATTGACAATATTTTTGCTGCTGATTTTACCTTTAATAACTTATGTTATGACAAAATTTAATGTAAAGCTAAAGAGGGTAAGCCGCAGAGTTCAGGTTAAAATAGCAAATGTATCTGATGTTCTGCAGGAAACATTATCTGCAGTGAGAGTTGTCAAATCATTTGGAAGGGAAGAATACGAATTTGACCGCTTCAGCTCGGAAAATCAGGCTAATTTTAGAGCTAAAATGAAAAAGACTCAGTATGGAGCTATTCTTACACCACTGGTGGAATTTATAGCTGCAATTGCTTTTACAGCTATTCTGTGGTTTGGAGGCTATGAAGTTATGAAAGGTAGAATGCGGGCTTCAGAGCTTATTGCCTTTTTTACTCTTTTAATTACTATTAGTGATCCACTAAGGTCACTAACCAAATTAAGCAAAAGGCTGCAGCAGCTTTTTGCATCAGCAGAAAGAGTATTTGAAATAATGGATACAGAGAGTGTACTCAGAGAAAATGATGAAAACAAAATTGTTTTAAATAATGTAGATGGTGAAATCGTTTATGATAATGTTACATTTGCCTATAACAGAAACGAAATAGTTCTCAAAGATATTAATTTGACTGCATCTCCAGGAGAAGTAATCGCCCTTGTCGGCCACAGTGGAGCAGGAAAAACTACCATGGTAGATCTTATCCCCCGCTTTTATGATCCGGTCAAAGGACGCATGCGACTGGATGGTCATGATCTTAAGGATATTAAGATTGACAGCCTGCGCAGTTTTATCGGTATTGTACCACAGGAGACAATTCTATTCAGCGGTACTTTAAGAGACAATATTGCATATGGAGATCTTAATGCAGCCGATGAACAGATACATGAAGCGGCAAAGTCTGCCAATGCACATGATTTTATTATGAAATTTCCGGATGGATATGATACAGTGGTTGGTGAAAGAGGTGTCGGGCTTTCTGGAGGTCAAAAGCAGAGAATATCTATTGCAAGAGCTATTTTGAAGGATCCAAAAATATTAATTCTTGATGAAGCTACTTCCTCACTTGATGCAGAATCGGAAGCTTTGGTTCAGGAAGCACTGGATCACTTGATGCAGAATAGGACCACCTTTATAATTGCACATAGGCTTTCCACTATAAAAAATGCAGATAATATAGTTGTTCTGGAAAATGGAGAAATTGTTGAACAGGGCAGCCACAGAGAACTGCTGAATAAAAATGGAAAGTATGCATCATTATATCAGGGCCAGTTTATTGAGAAATAGTGAGTTAAATAGTAATAATGAGGTGAACTTTTTGCGCGAGTTAGTTAATAAGATTAGAGATAAAATAATACCTGCAGCAGCCTATTCGCTTATCTGCCTCATTAATTCCACCCTTAACATAAAGGTGGAAGGATGGGATAAAGCAGAAAAATATTTGAATAGCAGTGGTGCAGTTATTTTTTCGGCCTGGCACGGGAAAATGTGGGTACCTGTTTATTTTTTGCGCAGGAGAGGTATTTATACTCTGGCCAGCATGAGCAGAGATGGAGGCTATATGACCGGTGTTCTCAAACGATTGGGATGGAATGTCATCAGAGGCTCAAGCAGCAGAGGGGGCAGCCGTTCTCTTTTATCTCTTTTCCGCAGACTAAAAAAAGGAGAAAAAGCTGCTCTTACTCCTGATGGACCAACAGGTCCTATTCACGAAGTAAAGCCTGGCATTATTTTTCTGCAGGAAAGATCAGATGGTGTGATTATACCTATCGGAGTTGATTCTTCTCACAGGAAGAATTTTTCCAGCTGGGACAATTACATGCTTCCTTTACCTTTTTCTAAAACTGCACTGGTATTTGGAGAAGCAGTTAAATTTGATAAAAATTTAACGATTGAAGAAAAACAGCAGCTTTTAAAAGAGGAAATGCAGAAAGCAGAAAAAAGAGCTTCAGAATTATTATAACCTCTGCTTAATTGAGGAGAAATGATATGGAAGATTATCTACTGGACATAATTTATGGAAGAAAAAGGGGAGCTGCAGCTTTTTTGATAAAAATATTTCTCAAAGCAGCTTCCATTGGTTATTATATAATTGTAAAGAGCAGGCGCTTTCTTTACAAAAGTGGAATTTTAAAAAGCAAAAAGCTTAATAATAAAGTAATTAGTATTGGTAATATAACAGTTGGTGGAACTGGGAAAACACCATTTACTGCTTTTCTGGTGGAAAAGTTAAAACATGATAATGATATTACAGTTATCAGCAGGGGTTATGGTGCAGAGAAAAAAATAAAAAAACCCGTACAGATAAGTAGTGGAAGAGAGCTGCTCTGTGGTCCTGAACTGTCAGGTGATGAATTATATATGCTTGCCGAAAAGATAAAAGATGTAAATTTTATCAGAGCCAGAGATAGGTATTCCGGTGGAGTAATGGCAGAAGAAAAAGGGTTTTCAGGTCTAATTGTTCTTGACGATGGATTTCAGCATTATCAGCTGGCGCGCGATTTAGATATTCTCCTGATAGATGGCAGAGACCCGTTTTCTAATAGAAAACTGCTTCCGGCAGGACTTCTGAGAGAACCTCTTTCTGAAATAAAAAGGGCAGATATAATAATAATTACACGTACAGAAAATTTGGGTGAAGATGAAGTTGACAGGATAGAAAAAAAATTGAACAGCTGTACTGATGAAAAAAAACCAGTGTTTCGGGCAGAAACAAAAAACGACAGTATTTTGATACTGGACAGCCTGCAGAAACTTTCTTTAAAGTTTTTACAAAAGCGAAAGATATTCGCCTTTTGCGGGATCGGCAGACCGGATGCATTTAAACGATCACTTAAAGATTTAAATGCAGATATAGCAGAATTTACAGCTTTTCCTGACCACTATAGTTATAGTGAAGAGGACCTGCTGAATTTAGCAGAAAAATTTCAAAATTCAGCTGCAGAAATAATGATAACTACAGAAAAAGATTCGGTTAAAATTAAAAAATACAGAAAAATTACTGATGGACTCCCCATTTATAAGCTGGCAGTGAAGATATCTTTAAAAAGAGAGGATGAATTTATGGAGTCTGTCCAGCAGATTTTAGCTTAAATCTGTAATGTTTCTATATTTTAATTAAATTAATTAGAGGTGTAATTATGGCAGATTTAAAGGCAGCAGCAGTAATACCGGCCCGCTATGGTTCAACTCGTTTCCCCGGTAAAGCTCTTGCAGAAATTAATGGAGTTCCAATGATAGTAAGAGTGATTGAGCAGGTAAAAAAAGCTAAAAAAATAGATAGAGTTATAACAGCAACTGATGACATGCGGATTAAAGAAGCTGTAGAAGCTGCTGGAGGTGAAGCAGTGATGACATCTTCTGAACACAGATCTGGTACTGACAGAATTGCCGAGGCTGCAGAAAATCTGACAGAAGATCTGATAGTTAATGTTCAGGGAGATGAACCTTTAATAAAACCGGAAATGATTGCTTCAGCTCTAGCACCTTTTTTACAGGAAGAAGATCTGCAGATAAGTACACTTAAGATAAAAATGAATAGAGATGAAGCTGAAAATCCTGATATAGTAAAAGTTATCTGTGATAAAAATGATAATGCACTATATTTTTCGCGTTCTCCTATTCCCTATCTGCAGGCGGGAGAGGCAGATTATTTTCAGCATGTTGGATTATATGTTTACAGGCGGGATTTTCTGCTCAAATACAGCCAGATGGAAGCATCTCCACTGGAAAAAGCAGAGTCTCTTGAACAGCTGCGTGTTTTAGAAAATGGATACAGAATAAAAGTAATTGAGATAGAAGGAAAACTTATCGGTGTTGATAGAAAAGAGGATATTAAAAAAGTAGAAGCAGTGATGAGAGATTGTGCTGAATAATTTAGCATTTTGGGGTGAGTGAAAAATAATGGAAGTTAAAAAAGTAATTCTAAATAAAGAGATAGTTTTTGGTGAAGACAGCAGTCCTTTTGTTCTTCTGGCAGGCCCATGTGTGCTGGAAGAGAAGGAAAGGGTCTTTAAGATAGCAGAACAGATCAAAACAATAACAGAAAAATTGGGTATACCATATGTATTTAAAGCATCTTTCGACAAAGCCAATAGATCATCTATTGAGTCATATAGAGGGCCAGGAATGGAAAAAGGGCTGGCGATATTGGCAGAAGTAAAAGAAAAATTTAATTTACCCGTTATTTCTGATATACATCTGCCAGAACAGGCAGAACCGGCTGCTGAAGTGCTGGATATTATACAAATTCCTGCCTTTCTTTCCCGTCAGACAGACCTGCTTACTGCAGCTGGAAGGACCGGTAAAATTGTAAATGTTAAAAAGGGACAGTTTCTGGCTCCCTGGGACATAGATCAGGTTGTAAAAAAAATTGAGAGTACAGGTAATGAGAATATTCTGCTCACCGAAAGAGGTGTTTCTTTTGGCTATAATAATCTGGTGGTCGATATGCGTTCACTGCCAAGAATGAGGCAGACAGGTTATCCGGTGGTTTTTGATGCCACCCACAGTGTGCAGCTTCCAGGGGGAGCTGGAGATACATCAGATGGGCAGAGAGAATATGTGCCTCATCTAATGCGGGCAGCCCTTGCTGTTGGTATAGATTCACTGTTTATGGAAGTTCATGATAAACCAGAAGAGGCTAAAAGTGATGGAGCAAATATGGTGAGGCTGGATAATTTGGAAGAACTGCTTAAAAAGGGACTGGAAATCGATAGAACTGTTAAAGGTAGATAAGTGAGAATAAATTTTAAGGGTGGTCTGATATGATAGAAAAAAATAAAACAGAAAAAATGGAAGAAAGTTTAAACCAGGCCCAAAAAGTTCTGCAGATAGAAGCAGAAGCTGTATTTTCATTGAAGGAAAAGGTTAATGGTCTGTTTAAAAAAGCGATGGAGTTAATTATAGATTCTCCAGGCAGAGTTGTGTTTACAGGTCTGGGTAAGTCCGGACTTATTGCGCAGAAACTTGCTGCTACATTTTCCAGCACAGGAACCCCTGCTTTTTTTGTTCATGCCACTGAAGCTCTTCATGGTGATCTGGGAATGATTACAGAAGGAGATGTTGTAGCAGCTATTTCCAACAGTGGAGAAACAGAAGAACTAATAAATTTAATCCCTTCTATAAGGAGGATTGGTGCCAGACTTATTGCAATTACTGGTGATCAGGAATCTACGCTGGCAGAATATGCTGATTTAGTACTTGAGGCCGGTGTACCTGTAGAAGCATGTCCGCATAATCTTGCACCAACAGCAAGTACAACAGCTGTACTTGCACTGGGAGATGCACTTGCGATTGCTCTATCACATTTTCATGGATTTACTCCAGAAGATTTTGCGGTGTTTCATCCGGGAGGTTCTCTGGGCAGAAAACTGCTGACAAAAGTGGCTGATGTAATTAAGATAAGAGAGCAAAACCCGACTGTAGAAAAAGATGCATCTGTAAGAGAGGCTCTTTTTGAAATGACTTCAACCAGAATGGGATCAGCTTCAATAATTGACAGTGAGGGTAATCTAAAAGGGATTATTACTGATGGAGATATAAGAAGGCTGCTTGAGAGATCATCTGGTTTTATTGATAGACCTGTTTCAGAATATATGACCTCTGATCCTGTAACTATTGAAGCAGATAAACTTGCAGCAGAGGCTCTAAAGATAATGGAAGACAGAGAGATCAATGATCTTCCAGTAGTTGAAGGCAGTAAACCTGTGGCAATGCTTAATTTTCAGGATCTGCTGCGGGCCAGAGTTTTTTAGAAAGGAATAATTATATTGAAAAGATTAATAGCTTTATTTTTTGATTTATTTAAACTTATCACACAAAAGATGCCCTTATCCAGGGCATATCTGCCCGGCAAATTTTTAAGCCAGCTTGCCTATAAATTATCTGGCTCCAGGGGAGAAAATTCCCGCCAGAATATTATGGCGGCTTTTAAAGTTGATAAAAATAAAGCAGATAAAATGTTAGCAAAAGTTTACAGCAATCTCGGTATGACACTTTCGGAATTTCTGCTGCAGGAAAATATAGAAGAAGAAGAGATAGATAATATTATTGAATATGAGAATATAGAGTATTTGGATAAATGTTTAAATAAAGGAAAAGGTGTAATTATCTATACCGGACATTTTGGGAACTGGGAACTTATGGGTGCTGCCTTAACTTTAAAAGGATATAAGGTAAATGCCATAGTTAGAACCCAGAACAATTCTGTTATGGACGAAAAAATCAACTTAATCAGAAAAAATATAGGTATTAGTATTATCCCCAAAGTTTCTGTAAGAAAGGCGTATAAAGCTTTAAAGCAGGGAGAAATAGTAGTTATTTTAGGAGATCAGGATGCAAGAGAAAAAGGCTGGAAGATGGAATTTTTTGATAAACCTGCCTCCACATATACAGGAGCTGTGCAGCTGGCAGAGAGAACAGGTGCTGCTGTTGTGCCGGCATTTTTGATTAGGAAAGGCTGGTTAAAGCACAGATTTTTATTTTATTCACCTATTTTTGTTGATAGAAAAGCAGATAAAGCTGTGCAGAGGAAAATACTTCAGGATTTACTGGACACAACAGAAGAGATTATAAGGAGATACCCAGATCAGTGGATGTGGCTGCATAAGCGCTGGAAAACCTATCAATAGCTGGAGAGGATTTTATGTATTTTTTATATAACATACTGTTAAATATTATCACACTGCTTTTAATTCCATATTATACTTATAATGGTCTTCGGAGTGGACAAGAGCTGGGATTAAAAGAAAGATTTGCTTTTTACAGAGATGATTTAAAGTTAATTTTTCCTGCTGATAGAGTTATCTGGATTCATGCCGCTTCAGCAGGTGAGACACTTGCTGCTAAGGAATTTACTGATGGTATAAGAAAAAAATATCCATCATCTCGAATTATATTTTCCAATATGACACCTACTGGCAGGAAAATTGCCAGAAAAAAGATTGATTCTGCTGACTGCTATATTTATCTGCCGTTAGATTTAAAGTGGATTGTCAGGAGAGCTGTCAAATTTTTTTCTCCAGATCTATTTGTATTAATAGAGACAGAACTCTGGCCAAATCTAATAAAAGAACTGGACAGCACCAATTGTTCTATAATGCTTGCCAGTGGTAGAATTAGTGATGATACTTTCAATAAATATAAATATATGTCAGCTATTATGGAAGATATGCTGCACAGAATAGATATTATAAGTATGCAGAATCGAGAAGGTTATGATAAAATTATTGAACTTGGAGCACCAGAAGATCATGTCTGTATAAATGGAAATTTAAAGTACGACATATATGTTGATAATCTAAGTAGAGATGAATTGGAGAAAAAAAAAGAATTATTTAATCTTAAAGATGATACCCCTGTTTTAACTGCCGGAAGTACTCATAAAGGAGAAGAAGAAAAAATACTGGAAGTTTATAAAAAACTAAAAAATGATTTCAGCAATTTGAAGTTGTTTTTGGCACCCAGATATGTTGAAAGAAGAGAGGAACTGCAGTCACTCTGTGGAGAATATAATTTTAATTCTGTATTATATACAAAATTGAAAAAGGGTTTTTATGAGGGAAATAACAGTGCAGATATCATAATTGTAGATACAATGGGCGAACTGTCAGATTTGTACCATTTTGCTGATATTATTTTTGTTGGCGGAAGTTTAATTAAAAGAGGTGGTCATAATGTTATTGAGGCTGCTGCAAGATCAAAGGTGGTTCTTTTTGGGCCCAGTATGTATAATTTTAAGGAAGAAAGGGATTTTTTGCTGGAAAACAATATTGGCTTTAAAGTGAAAAATAAGGAAGAGTTATATCAAAAAATTTATGAACTTTTATTAAATAGAGATGAAATGGAATACATTGGTCAGAATGCCGGAAAGATTCTGGCAGAAAATAGAGGAGCAGTGGACAAACATCTTCAGCTAACTGAGTTCCTTTTAAAAAAGGGAGTCGATTAATATGGAAAATGATAATCCTGATAAAATACTTATTACCCGTCTAAGTGCAATAGGAGATGTGATCCATGCTCTACCGGCAGCTTATGCTGTAAGGCAGAAATATCCTGATGCACAGATAGACTGGCTGGTTGAAGATAAAGCTTATCCGCTTGTAACTTTAAATCCCTATATAGATAATGTTATTATTCTGCCCAGAAAAGAGTGGAAAAAACTGCGCAGAGAGGAAGGATATTTTAAGGCAATCAAATCCTTTGCTGCTTTTTTTAAAAAAATGAGGAAAAAAGAATATGATATATTTCTTGATCTGCACGGCCTATTTAAAAGTGCATTTGCGGGCTTTTTAATAAAAGCAGATTTGCGGCTTGGCCCTGAAGATGGGAGGGAGATGAGTACTTTTTTCTATCAGGCAAAGATCGATATACCGGATAGAAAAATGCATCAGGTGGAAAGAGCTCTTTACCTGGCATCAGCTGTTGGAGTTGAGACAGAGGAGATTAATTATGGTTTAGTTATTCCAGATGATCTAAAAAATAATATTGATATTGTTTTTAATACCTATAGAATTCCAGAAAACAAGAAACTTGTTGTTATTAATCCATTCACCACCTGGGAGTCCAAAAACTGGTATCTAAATAGATATTTTGAACTGGCAGAAAAGCTGATTGACGAAGGTCACTATATAATTTTTACTGGTTCGAAAAGTGACAGAAAAAAAATTGAAAATTTCGCGGAAAGAAATAATGAAAACTATGTTAATCTTGCCGCTAAAACTTCGCTGAAAGAACTAGCGGCTGTTTATAAAAGGGCAGCTCTTTATATCGGCGGAGATACAGGGCCAACTCATCTGGCAGCTGCACTTGGACTAAAAGTAATTTCTCTTATGGGACCTACAGATCCTGATACACATGGTCCTTATGGTAAAGAAAATACAGTTATTCAGGACAACAGCCTGGAGTGTATTGGCTGTTGGGAGAAAAGCTGCAGCAGAGATATGAAGTGCATGAAGCTTATTACTGTTGAACAGGTACTGCGAATTGCAAAAAAGAAATTAGATGACTGACCACTTTATTTTTAAGATATAAAGGAATGATCTTATGCATGATATAAATAGAATAATAGTTGTTGATCTGCTGTATCTTGGAGATTTAATATTTGCCTATCCTTTTTTTGAAGAACTCAGGAAAAACTATCCTGAAGCCAGGATTGATCTGGTAGCAAACAGTAAATTTGCAGAAATAGTAAGAGAAAATGACAATATAGATCATGTTTATTCTTTTAATAAAGAATGGCCTGCTGCCCGTTCTTTTTCTTTTGTCCGTAAATTAAAAAAAAATAATTATCACCTGGGCCTCAATATTCACGGAAACTGGAGAACTGCTCTACTTTTAAAATTGATTGCTCCTGATTATTCTGCCGGCTATGGTGGTAAAGGAAGAGGAGTTTTTCTTGATAAAGAACTTAAAACAGCAGATAATAAACATATGACAGAAGTTTATCTTGATTTTCTCAAAGATATAGGCTGTAATATATCAGGTCAGGAGATTGTACCTGTCATAAATTTTGCTGATAAGACTGATCAAATAGAAAAAAATCTTTATTCGAAGTTAAAAGAAAAAAACCTCAGCTTTGGTAAAGATTATATTGTTTTAAATACAGGTGGAAGCTGGCCGACCAAACAGTGGCCAGAAGAATATTTTGCTCAGCTGGCTGATATGATTATAAGTGCAGGGAGCATAGCACTTTTTGTTGGCGGCCCTGGAGATGTCAAAAGAGTTAAAAAAATAATGGATTTAATGAAATTTCAGGCAGATAATATATGTGGTCAAACGAGTCTTTTAGAACTGGCACTTGTGATGAAGAAATCCAGGCTGGTAATAAGTGGTGATACCGGTCCAATTCATGTTGCAGCTGCTGTCGGAACAGATACGATTACCATTTTTGGGCCATCAGATGAAGTAAAATATCAACCAAAAGGCAGTGGTAATAACAGTATAGTAAAAAATAATAATCTGGACTGTAGACCATGTGGGGAACATCAGTGTCCACTTAAACACCATAAATGTATGGTAGATATTTCTCCCGAGTTAATATTTGCTGAGTTAAAGAACAGAGGAATGATAAAATGAATAATCTTACAGCCCTTGTTTTAACATATAATGAAGAAGATAATATTGCTGAATGCCTTGATACCTTAAAGTGGGTGCCGAAAGTGGTTGTAGTTGATTCTTTAAGCAGTGATAAAACAGATGAAATCTGTTTAAGATATAAAAATGTTAGTTTTTTTGCAAGAGAATTTGATGATTTTTCTTCTCAAAGAAATTATGGTTTAGAACAGATTAATACAGAATGGGTTCTGGTGGTAGATGCAGATGAAAGAATTACAGATTCTCTGCAGGACGAGATAAAAAAAATACTTTCCAATCCAAAAGCAGAAGGATATAATATTGCCAGGAAAAATTACTTTTTAGGTAAATGGATTAAATACTGCGGCTGGTATCCTGATTATACATTGAGGTTATTTAAATCAATTTATAGATACCAGGGGCTTGTTCACGAATCACCTGAGATAAAGGGAAAAGTAGATAATCTTGAGAATGATTTTATTCATTATACTTACAGTAATTTAAAAGAATATGTCAGCAAAATGAATCAATATACCAGTCTTGATGCAGAAAAAAAATATCAAAAAAGCAAAAAAATAGGAGTTTCATATATATTAATTAGACCTGTTCTGGAGTTTATTAAAAAATTTTTTCTGAAAAAGGGATTTTTACTTGGAGTTCAGGGGCTTATTTTATCTCTTCTTTCATCATATTATCAATTCTTAAAAAGCATTAAACTCTGGGAATTAAACAATATTTCTGAGGATGAAGTTAAATGAAAAGGATAGTATTTTTAAATAGCTGCCCTGTCTGGGGTGGAGGAGAAAAGTGGACATTTACAACTGCCAGACTTTTAAATCAGGATCCAGCATATGATATTTATATTGCAGCAGGGTCTGAAACAGAACTGTTTAAAAGGGCAAAAAATGCCGGTATTAAAACTGAAGCAGTGGAGATAAGAAGTGGTATATCAGTTTTAAACCCATTTAAAAGTAAAAGATTTATAGATTTTTTAAAAAAGAAGAATATAGATATAATGTTTTTAAATATGTCTCAGGATTTAAAATTTGGCGGTATAACCGGCAAAATAGCTGGTCTGGATAGGATTATTTACCGGAGAGGCAGTGCAATACCTATAAAGAATAGGTTTTATAATAAATATCTATTAAAAGATTGTGTTACAGATATAATAGCTAATTCCAGAGCAACTAAAGATACCATTTTAAAAAATACATCTCAATGGCTTAGTGAAGATAAAATAACAATTATTTATAATGGTATTAATCTTTCTAAAATTGATAAAGCAGGAGAAGAAGCCATTAATTTGCATGAAGAGTTTAAAATAAGTCAGGATAAGGTTATAATAGCAAATATAGGCAGGTTGAATTATCAAAAAGGTCATGAATTTTTATTAAAAGCAGCAGCTATAATTAAAGAAAAAAGAAATGATTTTGTTATTTTAATCATTGGTAGTGGTGAGCGAGAGCAGGAGCTAAAAAAGCTGGCCCGGGAATATAATGTATCAAATAATATAATTTTCACAGGTTTTAGAGATGATATTTATAAAATTTTACCAGGGATCGACTTTTTACTCCATACTGCCAGATGGGAAGGTTTTGGTTTTGTTATAGCAGAAGCTATGGCAGCTTCAAAACCAGTAGTTAGTACCGATGTCAGCAATATTTCTGAATTAATAACTGATGGTGAGAATGGATTTCTTGCAGAAGCTGAAAATTCAGAAGATATTGCCAGACAAACAATAAAAATGATTGATTTAGAAAGAGATGCACGTTTAAAAATGGGTAAAAAGGGAAGAGAATATGTTGAAAATAATTTTGTTTTAGATAAAATGAATGAAGGGTTGAAAGAACTGATCAATAATTTTGAATAAAAAAGGATTAAATATTATGGATTTTAATAAAGTTTCTTTTAAAAATAAGATAAGTATTTATTATAAAAATCAAGAGCCTTCTAAAAAGCATATTAATTTGACGTTAGATCTTCTAAAAGGCAAAACTAATAATATGCAGCTAATTAAAAAGGATAATGGGCGTGAAATATATAAAACTAATATTAATTCTAAAGGATATTATTTTAAAAAGTATAGTTACCGCAATTTTGACAAAAAGTTAAAAAATTTGATTAGAAGACCGGCAGCATATAGATCTCTTAAGAGGACCTATCAGTTACTTGATAATGGAATACCAGTTGTAAAGCCGGTTTTAGCAGCTGTTTTTAAGAAAAATTTATGGACATATGATAGTGTTTTTGTTACTGAAGATTTTGGTGGAGAAAATATGCAGAAATTTATTGCCTTTGGAGAATATGATAAAAATTTCAAAAATAAAGTCATAAAGAAAACAGCTAAAATATGGGCACAGATGTATAATAAAAATTTTGTTAATGGAGACCCTAATCTCCCAGGAATATTAATAAAAGTTATTAATAATGATATTCATATTTGTCTTGTTGATATAGATAATATTAGGAGATTATTTTATATAAATAAAAATATTATTCTTAAAAATATGGCAAATTTTAATGCACATAGTTATTCTGGATTAGGAAAATTAAATGGCAAAAAGTTAAATCATGAAGATAGAATCTTCTTTTTAAAGAATTTTATTAAATTTTATGATTCTAAAAAAATAAATTTTGTAAAGGTATCTGATTATATATGTAGAGAAACATATAAACTCTTAAAAGAATGGGATAAAGAACATTTTTTCATAAATAGATTATAAGGTGATAAATAAATGAAAATCAACAATTTTATAATAAAGTTTAAAGATTTTTGCTTAACTCTATATTCAATTTCGTCTGCTCTTTCTTTAGCTATGATTAATTTTTCTTTAGGTATTGCATTAATAATAACTACTTTTGAAGTTATAAAAGAGAAAAAAATAAACATAAAGAATAATAAAGTTTTATTATCCTTCTTTTTATTTATTTTAGCGATTATATTTTCAATAATAGATTCTGTAAATATTGAAAATAGTTTAGATTATTTAAATAGATTTATTTATCCTCTAATTGCGTTTTCGATAATTAGATTTAGTAATTTACCAATTAAAAAGATTAAAAAATATAGTATACTTATTTTATTTAGTATTTTTTTGAATCTTGTTTATGGATATTATCAATATTTTAATGGAATAAAGCGTATTCATGGTTTTTTATTTGTTATGGAATTTGCAGGATTACTTGCTTTTTTAATTATTGTTTGTTTCATTTATATATGGAATCCAAATATAGACAAAAAATTTAAATATTTGTTGTCTATATTATTTATTGTTTCAACAATAGGCTTAATTATGACAGGAACAAGAGGTGTATGGCTTTCTTTAACAGGATCAATTTTTATTATAGTTTTTTTATTAAATAAACAGAAATTATTAAAGTTTTCTTTGTTATTTATAATAATAATAATAGTTTTGTTTATTTTTTTGCCGGATTATTATTCAAATAGATTTATGAGTATATTTGATTTATCTCAAAATAGAAGTAATATAACTCGTTTGAATCTTTGGAGAGGAGCTATTTTAATTTTTAAAGACAATATTTTTAATGGGATAGGAATTAATAATTTTAGTCAAATCATAAATTTAAAACCTTATTATAAACAACCAATGGTTTCGACTGTGCATACACATAATAATTATTTGAGTATTGCAGCAGAAACAGGCATTGTGGGTTTACTATCATATATATTTTTAATTTACAATGTTATTTCTAAATTGTTAAATCAAATTAAAAATTCTAATTTTAAATTAAATAAATTTTATTTTTATTCAACTTTAGGAATTTATATAAATTATCTTCTACAAGGAATGACTGAATATAATTTAGTTGATAGATATATGAACATAATAGTATGGATATTTATTGCTTTTTCAATTAATATGTTTGAAGTACAAGACAATAATTTAAATGAAAGAGGTGATTAAATTTGAATATTGTGTATGTGTATAATAAAGAGTGGCCTTCTAAAATACCTGGGGCAAATTTTTGTACATTTACTTGCAATGGATTAAGTAAAGTAGATAAAAATAATAAAGTTAATTTAATTATGACTCAAAGTTCTGATACAAAATATTCAAAACAAAATAGTAAAGAAATTTTAAAAAATTATTTTCATATTAAAAATCCTAACAACAATTTTAATATATATAGACTAAACTATAGTCAAAAAATTGGGAAACACACGGGATTTTATTTTAAAGCTGTAAGTAAAATTATTGAGTTAAATAAAAAAGAACAAGTTGATGTTATAATAACTAGAAATACTAATTTCTTGCCGTATTTATATTATTTAAAGAAAAGAATTAAAGCCAAGATATATTTTGAAGCACAACATTTTTATTTAGCTAAAAATTTGAGAGAAAAAAACAATAGGAAAAAACAATATTGGTTTCAAAATATTTTTTTAAGACTGGTTGATGGTATAATTTGTTTGCAAAAAGTTGAAGAAAAATTAATTAGTGATTTTCTGCCTAAGAGTAAGTATTGTGTTGCTAGAACAGGAATAAGCAAAATATTTTATAATAATAAACCTTTTAATAATAAATATATTGGGTATATAGGATCTCTTGATGATTCAAAAGGAGTAAAAGATTTATTTTATGCATTTAAGGAAATAAATAATAAAAACCTATATTTGTTAATTGTTGGAGGAAAAACTGAAGATAAGGTTAATCAGTATAAAAACTTAGCTAAAAAACTTAATATACTTGATAGATTAGTAATTACCGGATGGGTTAATAGGGTGAAATTAAATAATTATTTAAAAGAAATTAAAATAGGTATTGTACCTGCAAGAGACACATTTTATAATCGATATATAACTTCCCCCATGAAAATTTTTGATTATTTTTCACATGGCATACCAGTAATAGGTAGTGACTTACCAACAGTAAGAGAGATTGTTACAGGACAAGGTGGATTTTTTTATAAAAAAGGAGATATAAAAGGACTAGCTTCAGCAATTGATTTATTAGCTTCATCAAATAGTTTATATGAAGAGACTTCAAATTTTATATTTGAACGGGCTAAAGAATTAACATGGGAAAACCGCGGAGAAAAATTATTGGAGTTTTTTAAAGAATAAAAGCAGGTGTAAATATGAAAATAGCATTAGTGCATAAAAAATATACCACTCATGGTGGAACAGAAAGATATATGGTGGGCTTATCGAAATATTTAATTAGAAAAGGACATGAAGTCCATGTTTTTACTGCAAAGATAGATTCTGAGACAAAAAAAGATAATATAATATTTCATAGAATACCTGGTTGGGGTAAACATATAGGAATTGATAAATATATTTTTGCTAAAAATGCTTTTCAGTCTGTGAAAAAATATGATTTCGATATAGTTCAAACTTTTTCTCGAGTAGGTTTTGGTGATGTTATAAGAATTGGTGGTGGCTGTCATAAGATATTTTTAGATAAATATTTGAGAAGTATTGACAGCACAATGTATAAACTGAAAAAGAAAATAGAATATAAGCTATCTTTAAATGATTATTTTACAAGATATTTTGAAAAAAAAGATTTCCAAAAGGGAAATTATAAAAAAATAGTAGCTGTTTCGCAAATGGTAAAAGAAGAGATAGTTGATAATTATGATATTCCAGAAGAAGATATTATTGTTAACCATAATGGTGTTAATATAGATAAATTTCATCCAGATAATAAGAAAAAATATTCAGAAATAATCAGAAAAAAGTATGGAATTTCACCCAGGGATTATTTAATATTATTTTTGGGAACTGGATTTCAACGTAAAGGGTTAAAATATGTCATTGAAGCATTAAAAGGATTGGGGAAAGGCAAATTGATGGTTGTTGGCAAGGGGAAAATTGATAGATTTAAAAAAATGGCAGAAGACTTTTCTATCTCAGATAGAATTGTTTTTACTGGTCCGGTAAGAGAAGTAGAGAAGTACTATGCATCAGCAGATATATTTGTTTTTCCTTCTATCTATGATCCATGTGCAAATGTTACACTTGAAGCTATGGCCTCTGGTCTGCCAACAATAACAACCAAAAGCAATGGTGCATCTGGAGTAATAAAACATGGAGAAAATGGTTATATTTTAGATTCTCCAGATGATATTATTAACATAAAGAATTATATTAGTAATTTAGATAATACTGCTTTAAGAGAAAAGATGGCTGAAAAAGCCAGAAAATCGATGCTGAATAATAGTAAAAAGGATAATTATGAGAAAATGATTACTATATATAAGAGTATAATATAAGTGTTTATAAAATTATTATTGAATTGTTTTCTAATGATTGCTAAGGGGGTTTTTATGATCAAAAACGTTCTATTTGTTAATACAGGCACTGGTTGGGGGGGATTAGAAAAATGGCATTATAAAACTGCAGTAAAACTTCAGGAAAGAAATTACAATATCTTTATTTTAGCCAGAAGTAATTCAATGTTTTATGATAAGTGTAAAAAGAAGAATATGAATGTAACTGGTATAAAAAAAATAGCTAATGGTACATTTCTAAATATCAAGAGGCAGCTCTGGCTGAAATCATATTTAAAAAATAATAAAATAAATGCTATGTTCTTATCACAATCGTCACATTTTAAGTATGGATCTATAGCTGGTACACTTGCAGGTGTAGAAAAAGTAATTTATCGCAGGGCTCTTGCTAAACCAATAAAAAATAAATTTTATAATAAATTATTATTAAAACACTGCATAACAGATTTTATGTCAATTTCGCAAAAAACATGTGAAGAAAATTTAAAGTATATTTCGGATAAGTACTTAACTGATGATAAAATAAATTTAATCTATAAAGGTGTAGAAAAAAATAAATTTTTGAATCCTGATATAAAATCAGATATAAGAAAAGAAAATTCTATTGATGATGAAATAATTATTGCTAATATTGGACGTCTGTGCAGGCAAAAAGCACAACAATATTTAATTAGAGCATTACCAGAAGTTATTGATAAATATAAGAATATTAAAGTTTTAATTGTTGGAGGTAAAAACAGCAAATATGAAGAGTATAGAGATTTGGCCAGCAAATTAAAAGTAGATAAATATATAATATTTACAGATTTTAGAGAAGATATTCCTTCAATTCTAAAGCAAATAGATTTTATGGTACATACAGCTATATATGAAGGAGGAGCTCCATGGGTTATTATTGAAGCAATGATGGCTGGAGTTCCTATTGTTTCAACAGAAGCTATTACCATTTCAGAATTTGTTATAGATAATGAAACAGGTTATTTAGCAGAGGATAAAAACCCAGAAGATATAGCAGATAAAATAATTAAGATGATTGAAAATAAGGAAAGAGAAAAAATGGGTGAAAGAGCACAAGAAATTGCAAAAAATAAATATACTTTCGAAAAAATGGTAGATAATATTGAGATTAAGTTGTTTGATAAAAATTTATAAATATTTAAAAATTATTATCTCTACAATAATGTTAAAACTATTAAATTAAAATTTATAATTGATATATATTTTAAAAATAAGTTAAGAAACTAAAAATTAAAAAGTTGATTTTATTATCAAATAGTGAGGATTAAAAATGAGTAATAGTAAATCTTTTATCAGCTACAAAAAAAATAAAATAGATATTACTATAAAAGCTAACATTGATCCAGACTGGATTGAGTATTTTCTTAAACATTATCATAATGATAAATATAAAGATAATGATAATGTCAAAATCATTTACGAAAAAAGAAATAAATTATTTAAAATTAAAGATAAAATCTTAAATAAAAATATATTAATAAAAAAATTTAAACTTGAAAGAACCTATGACGATCTTCGTTTTAGAGTTATTCCATCTAAAGCTGAGAGATCATTAGAAATTGCAAGAGCTTTAGTTAATGTAGGATTAAAAACTCCTTTACCCATTGCGGTTATAGAGAAAAGAGGAAATTATAATAAACTCCTATTCAGCTATTATATCAGCGAATATATAGATTATGATTATAATATGCTTGATATTGCAAAAAATTATAATCATCCTGAAAGGGGGAAAATATTAAAATTAATGCCGCAGTTAGGAAAAGAGATAAGAAAAATGCATGATGCAGGTATAGTACATAATGATCTGCATGCAGGTAATATACTTATTAAAGAAAACGCTGATAAAAATGAATTATATTATATTGATCTCAACCGCGGTAAAGTTAAATCAGACCTTTCGGATAAAGAAAGGATTAATGATTTAAAAAGATTAAAATTTACAGACCATGAAAAAGAAATTTTATTTAAAAATTATTCACCTGATAGATGGAGATATTTCAAAGAAAAAGTTACTAAAGCTCGGAGAAGAAGAAGAAAATTTATTAACTTGAAACACAAACTGCGCTCAATATTTAATAAATAGTGGAGGAAAATTATGATAAAAATAAGGAAAAATTATGTACCGGCTGTTATATTGCTTGCACTGTTAATATTTTTTGTTTATTTCTTTAATATTGGGAATTATGACCTCTGGTCTCCAGATGAACCCAGATATGCAGAGGTAGCGCGAGAAACAGCTGTAGAGGGTAACTGGGTTATCCCACATTTAAATAATAGAGTTTATTATGAAAAACCTCCAGTTTTTTATAATATTATTGCGTTAACTGGCTTGATAAATGGGGAATTTTCAGCTGCAGCAGTAAGGTTCCCGGTAATAATTACAGCTGTATTATTAATTGCTTTTTTTACATATTATACGATTACAAAAATTGATTTTTATACTGGGCTATTATCAGGGATTATATTAGCAACTACTGGGCAATTTTTCTGGCTTGCCATGCGAGTTAATCTTGACATACCTCTTGTGTTTTGCACTACAATTTCAGCACTAATATTTTTCCATCATATTGACTCTTTTTATTCATATAAATGGCGTACCTTAATAGCTTTTTTCCTTATGGGATTAGGTGCTGTTATCAAAAGCCCAATATCTTTATTACCATTACTGGTTGTTATTATTTATGCTTTTTTAAATAAAAAGACTAAAAAATTAAAAGAAATTCCATGGATTTCTGCTTTTGTAGTTATGCTCATCCCCGCAGCAGTATGGCTTTATTTAGCTTATAATAAGGCAGGATTTTCTTATATACAGATTACAGTTTTAGACCAGCTTATAGGCTATTCTACAGGTAGTCAGGGCCATCCCCAGCCATTTTACTATTATTTGTTAAATTTCCCGGTACTAGCCCTTCCCTGGTCAATATTTTTAATTCCTGCCATTTATTATTATAATAAATTTAAAATAAAAGTTCCTAATTTAGTTAGATTTTCCATGCTGTGGTTTGTTATGGTTTTCATAATTTTTTCCTTAGTTGGCAGCAAAAGAGGAGTTTATTTATTACAGCTTTATCCAGCCTTTTCAATAATTATAGCCTGGTTTTTCAAATTACATTTTGATGGAACCATTAGAAAAAAATATTCTCTTGTAATTCCAGTCCTTATTTTGGGGATATTATTTGCTGTACTGGGGGGTTATATATTTTTTAATGGAGAAATGCTTATACAGGAAGAGCTGGATTTTAATTTGAATGAAAATCCAGATTATTATAATTTATATCAGGGGTTATATTTGTTTTTTACTGTCACAGGTATATTATTTTTCTTATCAGCAGCAGTGCGAAACAAAAGATTTGTTTTTTATATAACAGTATTATTTTCATTAGTGTTAATAATATTATTAAAATCACTTTTTTTACCTGCCGTAAATGAGGTAAAGTCAGAAAGATATCTTGCAGAAGATCTGGCAGAAGCATACAATAAAAATGTTGAAGTCGGTTTATGGGGGTCATTAAACAATGACAGTGGTTTTGTATTTTATAATGGAATTTATTATGATTATATATTTGATGATCCTGAATCAGGAAAAGAATTTTTAGAACGTCCAGGTAAGCAAATACTGATAGTTAATGAAGCAGATAAATTGTTAAACAATTTATCTGAAAATGAATATAGAGATTTTGAGATAAAAAAATATCGCGTAGGAAGTGATGATATGCTGCTTCTTATAGAAAAAGAATTAATGGAGGGTTTAAATTGAAACATTTAGTAACAGGAGCTGCAGGATTTATAGGCTCAAATATTGCAAAAGAATTGATTAAAAATGAAGAAGAAGTTATAGGTGTAGATTGTTTTACAGATTATTATTCTAGAGATTTAAAGGAAAGAAATATCAAAGAACTTAAAAATAATAGTAATTTTAAATTTATCGAAGCAGATTTGCTGAAGATGAATCTTAATGAACTGCTGGATAAAGTTGATTATGTATATCATCAGGCAGCACAGGCTGGAGTAAGGTCGAGCTGGGGGAAAGATTTTGAAATTTACAGCCGTAATAATATACTTTTAACACAAAAACTTCTGGAAGCTGCTAGAAAAAGTAAAGAGTTGAAAAAATTTGTGTATGCTTCATCATCTTCAGTATATGGAGATACAGACAAATTACCAATGCAAGAAAATAATCGGCTGCAGCCTGTTTCTCCCTATGGAGTGTCAAAATTAGCTGGAGAAAATTTATGTTATCTATATTATAAAAATTTTAAAGTCCCAGCAGTTTCACTGCGTTATTTTACTGTATATGGAGAAGGACAGAGGCCAGATATGGCTTTTCACATATTTATCAGGGCATTTTTAAAAGGTGAGAAAATAAATATTTTTGGAGATGGAAAACAATCTCGCAATTTTACTTATGTAAGTGACATTGTTAGAGCAAATATTCTTGCTGCTGAAAAGGCTCCTGCAGGAGCAATAATAAATATTGGAGGTGCAGGAGAGGGAATCAAGTTAAATGAAGCAATTGAATTAATACAGGAATTAACCAATATGAAAACGGAAATTATTTACACAGATAAAGTTAAAGGTGATGTAAAACATACCTCGGCAGATATTTCTAAGGCTGAGAAATTGCTTGGTTACTCACCTGCTGTTAAATTTAAAACTGGTCTATCTAAAGAAGTAAAATGGTTAAAATCTATTTATTCTTAAAAAATAAAATATATAATTATTTTGTGAAAGGTAGTGGAATTTATGAAAGAATTTAGGTATGACCTTTCTATAGTAGTTCCAATTTTTAACGAAATAGATAATCTTGACCTTCTTACAAATCGTATAATAGAAGTTCTTTACGATAGAGAATTTAATTATCAGATTATTTATGTAGATGATGGAAGTACTGATGGAAGTAGTGAAAAGATAAATAATTTATCAAAAAAAATAGATAATTTGTTTTCTATTCATTTTATAGAAAACACTGGACAAAGTGCAGCTTTTTTTGCAGGTTTTGAAAAAGCTGAAGGTAAATATATTGTTACACTTGATGCAGATTTACAGGTTGATCCTGAGGATATGTTTAAATTAATACCCCATTTAGATAAATATGATATAGTAATTGGTATGAGAAGTGATAGAAATGATGGCTTTAAAAAGAAAATATCTTCTTTGATAGGAAATGGGGTAAGAAACTTTATCACTGGTGAAGAAGTAGCTGATACAGGCTGCCCTCTAAAAGTCTTTAAAAACGAAGTAAGTAGATGTTTTTATCCGTTTGAAGGAATGCATCGTTTTTATCCTACTCTTGCAAAAATAAACGGTTATAAGGTAAAGGAAATACCAGTCAGCCACTACCCACGAAAATATGGAAATTCTAAATATGGCATAAAAAATAGAATATGGAAAGGCCTATTAGATACTTTTGCAGTTTTATGGATGAAAAAAAGAATAATTAATTATAGGATCAGGGAGGAATAATTGATGTTATGGATCATAATAGGCTTTATAGGGCAAGCAATGTTTTTTCTCAGATTTTTAATTCAGTGGATAGCATCTGAAAGGGCTCAGAGAAGTATAATTCCCACGGCCTTTTGGTATTTCAGTATTGCAGGTAGTTTAATTTTATTGGTTTATGCAATACACCGTCAGGATCCAGTATTTATTGTCGGACAATCAACAGGTTCATTTATATATTTGCGAAATTTATATTTAATTAAAAAAGAAAGTGAAAATAAAAAATAAGCTAAAACATATATCAGAGCAGTGAACCTCTCCACCTAAAGCAAAAACAAGATTTAGATGGAGTTTTCTTGGCTGTTTTAGATAAAAGGGGTAAAAGGTAGTCCAGTAAAAGGACTTTTATCTCTGTTTTTTTAAACCAGGTGGTATACAATTCGATTGGTAGGGTGGTATATTTTTCGCTTGACAAAAGCAATTAGTGGTCTGTCCCGGAGGAGACTTAAAAAATGGATGATAAATTATTAGATTATAGAACAAAGAAAATATTAATTTTTTTGATGATCATTATTTTTGTTTTTATTTTATATTTTCCCTCATCAATTGTTAGAGAATTACATTATCGTGATGAGATGAGATATGTAGAAGTAGCGAGAGAAATGAAAGTTAACGACAGCTGGCTTATTCCTTATTTTGCAGGTGAAGTTTATACTGATAAACCACCTTTTTACTTTATTATTTTAAAGTTTATGTACAGTATTTTTAAAACTTATCAAACCTGGGTATTTACATTACCAGGAATATTTTCTTCTGCTGTTATTTCTATTATTACATTTCTTATGGCCAAAAATAAAGATTTTAAAAATGGTATAATAACTTTTTTAATTTTAATTAGCAATATTTTATTTTGTGCTATGGCTGTTGTTGTTAGAATGGACATGATGATGGCGGCTTTAATAACCGTTTCTCTATACTGTTTCTATTTAGCATATTTTAAAAATAAAGGTATTAGATATTATTATGGATTTTTCTCTTTTTCTGCTTTTGCCGTCTGGATAAAAGGGCCAGCAGGTTTTTTAATTCCATTTGTTACAGTTTTTGCTTTTTATATGCTGGATAAAAATAATGCCAATTGGTCTAAATTCCCACTGCTTAAAGGTTCAATAACTTTTATTGTGATACTACTTTTATGGCTTTTACCTGCTTTCTGGATTGGCGGCCAGGAGTATATGTATAAACTTTTAATAGTACAGACATTTGGCAGAGCAGTAGATGCTTTTGATCATCAGCAGCCATTTCACTATTATTTTCAACTTTTCCCACTCAGCTTCTTACCCTGGACATTTGTATTATTAACAGCAGTATTTAAAGATTTACGAAATTTTAGAAAAATAAAGGGTGAAAAATTATTTTTCTATACCTGGTTGCTATCTCCACTTATTCTTTTTTCCTTTTTCAGCAGTAAATTAATTATTTATACACTACCAATAATTCCTGCTGCAGCCTTAATTTCTGCCGGTTATTTAACTGATAATATTGTTAAGGTAAATAAAATTAATACTGCTGTAATTTTGTCAATAGCTGTTTATTTACCTTTTATATTTATCCCTGGGCAAATTGAAAATTTTGATTTATCATCATTGTTATTTGGAAAAATAATAATAGTACTGGCAGTAATCATTTTATTAATTTTTTATAAAAATAAAAAATTATCTTTATCAATTTTTATAATTCCATTTTTATTTTTTATAATATTTTTAAATTTTTCTTTAGGTGTTTTGCCTTCAGTAAGTGATAATTATGCTAAAAAAGATATTGCACTAAAGATAAAAAAGTTAGTGGAAAAAGGTGAAGTAAAAGATGTTTTATCATTTCAATTTGGAGAATCACAAAGCTTTGCTATTTATACAGATTTTTTTATTGAAGACATAGATGGCAAAAAAAATATTAATAAGTATCTTGAAAGAAAAGGAAAGTTATTGCTTTTTGCTAAAAAAATTGAATGGCAGGAATTAACGACAGAAATAAAAAATAAATTCTCAGAAATATATGAGCAGAATGAGTATATTCTTTTAATTGAAAAATAAATATGGTATAAGCAGAAAATGAAAAAACAGCCTGAGTTCCTCTTTAAAAAACTCAGGCTGTTTAGATAAAATTTTAACTTCATTATTTTGTTGAAAACAGTTTGATTTCTTTTTCTCCCATTAGTCCATTAGGTTTATATATCATAACAATGATTAAAAATACTGACAGTAAAACCTGTGTCAAACCAAACATCCTCGGTATTTCAAAACCTAAGATATTCATACCTTCCTGCAGAGGCTGCAGCAGTTCTAATATCATGGTAATTACCGCTGCACCAAGAATTGATCCACTTATACTTGAAACTCCTCCGATGACAAGCATCATAATTATCTGAAAAACGACCAGCAGATCAAAAGAAGATGGACTTATTGTTAAAATAAGATGGGTCCATAATGCTCCACCTATACCGGTAAAAAAACTGCTTATCATAAAAGCATAAGCTTTATATTTTACAGTGTTTACTCCCATAGCTTTAGCCAATCCTTCATCTTTTCCTATCGCTTTTATTGCTCTGCCGAATCTTGAGCTGAGAAGAGACCACATCAGATAAATTAGAAAGATTGCTATCCCAAATATCCACCAGATATTAGTATATGGAGGTGCCCCTCTCAGTCCGGTTGCTCCATTTGTAATAGACCTAACATTTTCTGCAATATTGATCATAATTATGTTTATTCCTAGAGAAGCAAGGATAAAATAATGCCCTTTTAATCTAAATGCAGGCAGCAGTATTGTTAGTCCAACAATCATGGCAATAAATCCAGCAGTCAGCATTGATAACAAAAAAGGCAGCTGTGCCTGCTCCAGCCATAATGGCAGATCAAGAGCAGTTGATTTAAACTGAACCGGAAGAGTTAGTAAGGCGGTGGTATAACCTCCGGCCAGCATTAAACCACCGTGTCCAAGTGAAAATATACCTGCATATCCATTTGTAATATTTAAGCTCAGTGTAAGTATTACATTAATTCCAAAAAGCAGCAGAATTCTGAGATAATATCCACTTAAAGTTCTGGACAGTACAAAAAGGAGAATAAGAAAAAGAAACAGTACAATTAATGCAGATTTTTTGCGGTTTGCAAAAAAGTCATCATATATATCTAATAGTTTCATAGTTATCTACTCCCATTTAATATTGGCTCTGAAAAGTCCTGTTGGTTTATAGAAAAGAATTATAAATAGAACAATCCATACAAAAAGTGGTCTAAAGCCGGAATAAGCAGATGGCAGAAATGCTACAAAAAGCACCTGTCCTATTCCAAGTAAAAATCCACTAATAGCTGCTCCAGTAATATTGCCAACTCCGCCGAGAACAGCGGCTATAAAACCACTTATGCCTGGATGATAACCCATAGCTGGTCTGACATTTCCATATTGAAGTCCCCAGGCAACTCCAGCAACAGCAGCAAGAGCAGAGCCAATAACAAAAGTTGCTACAATAATAGAATTGCTGTTAATTCCCATTGTTTCAGCAGTTTTTTTGCTGTAGGAAACACCTCTCATAGCAATACCTAATTTTGTTTTTTTAATAAATATGCTCAAAACAATCGTAATAATAACGGTGAAAATAAAAATTATTAAATTTAGATCTGTTACCAAAATTTCTCCCCAGAAATGAATTCCCTGGAGATATTCGGGCATTGGAAATTGACGGGAACGGCTTCCCAGCAGCATAATAAAAAGACTTCTAATTCCTATGGATGCTGCCAGTGATGTAATAAATAGGGTTATATCACCAGATTCCTGAACAGGTCGATAACATAATCTTTCCAGCAGGACTCCTGTAATTACAGAAGCGCAAATTGCCAGAAGAAGTGCAGCTGCTAAGGGAAGATTTAGACCTGTAATTGCATACATAGCAGTAAAAGCTCCTATCATAAACACCTCACCATGGGCAAAATTTATCAATCCCAGTATACCATAAATCATTGTATAACCAACTGCAAGCAGGGCCAGCATGCTTCCTAAACTTAAAGCATTCAAAACCTGCTGCAAAATATAAGTTAAATCCATTCTAAATACTCCCTTCTCTTTAAGCAATACCCATATATGTTTTCTGTACATAATTATTTTCCGCCAGTAAAGATGCCTTTTCATCAAGAACAATCCTGCCTTTTTCCATAACATAAGCATGGTCAGAAAGCTGTAAAGCTAAATTTACATTCTGTTCAATCAGCAGAATTGTAGTACCCTTCTGATTTATCTCTTCCAGCCGGCTGAAAATTTCTTCAGCAATAATAGGGGCAAGTCCAAGTGAGGGTTCATCCAGAATTAAGAGATCCGGATCCTGCATTAGGGCTCTCGCAATGGCAAGCATCTGCTGTTCTCCACCAGACAATGAACCGGCTTCCTGGTTTTGTCTTTCCTGAAGTCTGGGGAAAAGATTATATACTTCCTTTAGTCTGGCCGGAAAATCATTTTTATCAACTGTGTAAGCCCCAATACGTAGATTTTCAAAAACATTTAAATTACCAAAAATTTCTCTACCTTCTGGAGAATAACCTATACCCAGATCCACTATTTTATATGCAGGCAGACCACCTATATCTTTATTTTTAAATTCTATAGATCCTTTATTCGGTTTTAAGAGACCCATAATGGTTTTAATTGTTGTTGACTTGCCAACACCATTGGCACCCACAATAGTAACAATCTGTCCCTTTTTTACTCTGAGGGAAACATTATGTAATACTTTTACATGTCCATAACCAGATTCTATATTTTTTAATACTAACAAATCACTGTTGTCTTTAGAATCCTTAAACATAAAACTGCTCCCTTCTAAAAAATAAATAGCTAAAAACTAATTTAAAATTTTATTAAATCTGATAACTTTTACCGAGATATGCTTCTATAACATTTTTGTCTGACTGAACATCTTCCGGACATCCTTCTGCAATAATATTTCCCTGTTCCATAACTATTATCCTGGGACAGATATTCATTATTACCCTCATGTCATGTTCAACAAGTATGGTAGAAATTTTCAGATCCTCATTTATCCATTTTATAACGTCAGCTAACTCATCTGTTTCGGCTGGATTCATACCGGCAGTAGGTTCATCAAGTAAAATTAAATTCGGTTTTAAAAGCAGTGCTCTGGCAATATCAGCTTTGCGCTGTATACCAGGTGCAAGATCATCAACAATATCGTTTTTGTGCTGCAATATTTTAAAGTGAGCCAGTGTCTGATCAATTTCTTCTAAATACTTTTTTTCTTTTTTAAGAAATTTATTAGTTCTAAAAAATGAATCAAAGATTGTGTAATCATTCCAGATATGAAAAGCCAGCTGCATGTTTTCCAGTACCGTAAGACCTGACATAAGTCTAATATTCTGAAAAGTTCTTGCAATACCTATCTCAGCAATCTGATCAGGACGGTAATCTGTAATATCTTTTTCTTTATATATAATTCTACCTGAAGTGACAGGCAGATTTCCGCTGATTAAATTAAAAGTGGTAGTTTTTCCAGCTCCATTAGGACCAATTAAGCCCAGTAATTCTCCTTCATTTAAAGTCATAGAAAAGTCTTCAACAGCTGTTAACCCACCAAATTTTTTGCTTACTTTATCAAGTTTTAGTAAAGGTCTGTCCATTATTGCTCCTTTCTTAATTTAATAGAGAAGGTGAACAGATAAACTGCTCACCTTGAAATAACTTTTATTTTGCAAAATCTTCCGGCCACATAGTTTTTATAAAAACTCTTTCGCCATTCCTTATTTGTTTTATAACTACAGGTTTTGTTGGTGGAAGATTTGGCTGATATTTTATTGGTACTATCAGGTTATTAAACTCATTGGTATTAAGTGACTGCTGGATAGCCTTTCTCTTAGCAGCAAGATTCATGGATTTCCACTCATCTGCATCTATCTTTCTGATAGCTTCTAAAATAATCTGTGCAGAGTCAAAGCCTAAACCTTCAAAGCCACCTGGTGTGTAATCATATTTAGCTTCAAATTTTTCCACAAATTTTGAAGCAAGGTCTGTCATAGCTTCTTCAACAGCAAAATGAGAAGAAATATAAGCTCCTTCCACAGCTTCTCCACCAATTTCGATTACTTCGTCAAAGTCTCCAGCATCAGGATAGATAATGGGAACATCGATTCCAAAACGTCTTGCCTGTTTGGCAATAACTGGAGCATCCTGGGGAAGAGGTGGAATAATAAATAGAGCATCAATATCTTTGTGCTGTCTTATTCTTGTCATTTGAGCTGTATAATCCTGGTCTCCAGTTTGATAATTTTCTTCAACAGCTATAGGATTATCACTGCCGGTAAATTCTTTAAAAGCCTCAATAAAGTGCTCTGCCAGTGTTATACTGTAATCTGCATTTACATCTTTAATGATCGCAATGCTGTCAAAGCCTAAGTCTTCAGCTACATATTTTGCCAGGGCTCTTGCCTGAGCATCGTCTCCAAAGGGAGTCATAAATATGTAGTCTCCCATGGCAGCAATACTTGGAGTTGTAGCAGTAGGATCCATCAGTACAGTTTTATTGTTTTCAAATATTGGTGCTGCTGCTGAGAGGTAGTTAATATCTACAGGTCCAATACCTGCTAATACATTCTCTTCTTCAATCAATCTAATGGCAGCATTAGAAATAACAGTCTGACTGCTCTGACCATCAATATTAATATACTCGACTTTTTGACCGTGAATACCGCCATCTTCATTTGCCATATCTACAGCTAATTGTGCACCTTTCAGCACCATTTCTCCAATAGATCCTAAAATTCCAACCATACTTGATGTACCACCAATTTTAATTGTATCAGCTGCTAGTGTAAAGATAGAAAACTGTGCCAGCAATAAGATTGTTAATACCAAAATACTCAATACGCGCTTCTTCATGTTATTTTCCTCCTGATATTTTACTTTTATCTATTAAAATTTTAAATCATATTCTGACAGAACATTTTTGTCAACCCTCATGCGGGCTGTTTTTTCCGGGTCTACTACCTGACTGACCTGTAGATCACAGATTGCACTCATCAGCATTATAATTTCATTTGCTGAAAGATTCAGTCTTTCGTTTAGGAATTCAAACATATTATCACTGGCTTTTTTGGCTGCTGCACCGAGAGAAGGGCCTGATGCAACTGTATAAAAAGCATTATTATCTTCTACCATTGGATCAGTGATAGGTTTATTTTTAATAACATCAACTTTAACAGTTACTTCACCAGCTATTTCTATTCCGCTTATTGAAACTTCTCCATCTCCCATTGCAGCATGGAGATCTCCCATTGCCAGCATTGCACCGGGAACTTTTACAGGCAAGTATAAAATGGCTCCTTCGGTAATAACTTTAGTATCCATATTTCCACCATGTGAGGCAGGTGTACCACAGGGGACAGCTTCTTCATCTTTTCCGGGAGAGGTTCCTATTACACCAATCATTGGATTTAAATCTATTTTAATTTTATCATTAAATATAGCTTTATTATTTTCAATTGGTATAATCTTTGTTTCTGAAAGCTTAACAAAGTTATCGAGAAACCCCATCTCAGGAGCAACTACCATGACACCATAATCATTTAATTTTAGCTTTTGAATTTCAACTTTAAGTGTATCACCCGGTTCTGCACCTTCTATATTTAACGGTCCGGCAGCCGGATTAATTGTGTCCCAGTCAGTTGTTTCAAACAGCTCATCCTCATTCTGAATCTGATTGCTGAAGCAGTCTTTTGTTTCAAAAATTACTGTATCTCCAGCTTTACAGGAAGCAGCAGCTTTATTTTCTGCAGACATGTTGTAAATAACATTATCAGCACTTATTTTCATAATTACACCTCCTTTCAAATTGGCCGTTACGTCAAATCTAATAGTTTTTAGTACTTTAAATTTTTATAAATTATAACACATAAAAAAATAATTGTAAAGACAATACAAAATTAGACTAATATTGTGAATAATATTATTTTTATTACGGATAGATTCCATATTATTACATCCACACTGGTTAAATTTATCTGTGTTCTCAATTTCTTTAGAAATAAAATTTATCCTTTAAAATATAAGAATATTGGCATAATTTCTGTATAAAAAAAGACAGCCTAAATAGCTGTCTTAATCTCAATATAATGGCACCCTCAAGGGGATTCGAACCCCTGCCGCCAGGATGAAAACCTGGTGTCCTGGACCCCTAGACGATGAGGGCACAAATTTTTAACTGCATTTAAAATAATACCACAAGATTTCTATATCGTCAAGGATAAAAATATCTGGACTTTCCCCATTTTTTATATACTGCTGCAAAAAGGGGAGATGCAGGAATATTGAAATT
Source organism: Halanaerobium sp. DL-01 (assembly GCF_003338615.1). NCBI lineage: Bacteria > Bacillati > Bacillota > Clostridia > Halanaerobiales > Halanaerobiaceae > Halanaerobium > Halanaerobium sp. DL-01. The sequence continues at coordinate 1,596 of NZ_QPJN01000017.1, read as the reverse complement.
TTTAGTCAATGAATCTTAACGAAATGAAGGAAGAAATAGGGTTGAACTGCAGGATGGAGTGAGCTAATCATGAGTCAGGAGGACTCATTGATTAGTGTGCCCTATTTCACACCCGAATTGAGTTTTAGCTAAATCTAAAAATTTCGTTGATGACTAAAGCCCCCTTTTTGCAGCTTGAAAATAAATTTTGGGGAAACTCCTGTAAAAATATAGTTTTTTTTCTGATTTTTTCTGCAGTTTTGTAGGGTTTAAAATATATATTATTTGTATTATTTTATAAAAATACTATGTTTTTATTACTAAAGTTCTGTTTTTTTAAAATACTGATATATCAGCAATTATTAAATAAAAATTGTAAAATAATAGAATAAATACAAATAATAGCTTGATAATATATGTATTAAATGGTATAATTTTCTATAGTATGGCTGCCAGCTTTGGTAATAAAATTTATGGAGGAGATTTACTGTGAATAAAAAAGATGTACAAATTTTGCTTGATATTGAAAACTTAAAAATGCAGATGCTTGATTTGAATATAGTAAATTTTACAGATGATAATATATTAGATCTCAGCAGACAGGCAAATCACCTTGTAGTTGGTTTTTTAAAAGATAAATATCTGAATTAAAGGATCTGCAGCAGCATAAATTTGTGGGAGGAAATAACATATTAATGAAGAATAATATTAATAATTGAAAAATTCTAAATTCAAAAAATATAGAGGTGAAAATATTGCAGAAAAAATTATAAGCCTCTGCAGAAAAAATTAACTGTGTTAGCTGATCTGGAAGATAAGCTGGAATATGCTCTGGAAATATTAGATAAAATAGAATTTAAAATTTTAGATAAAGAAAAACCTGTACATGTTGAGGCAGTTGTTGAGGCAGACAATATAGTGAAAGCTTTAATTAAAGGTAAACATGATGATCTTCAGTATATTAAAACAGATAAAGAAATTTTTTATCAAAATGATGATAATAGTGAAGAAAAAGGAGAATCATCACTTATTGACCGCAGACTAAAAAAAATGAGTGTAAGTGATATGATTGATCTGATCGAAAAAGAGTTTTCGCAAAAACACTTTCAGTTACTGGAAGATGGATTTAAGTTAAACAGTCAGATAGCAGAAGCTGGGCGAAAAGGAACTGGATGTGGGATAGGAAACAGCTATCGCAGCAGTAAATTTTTTAATGAAGTCAACGAAATAGCTGCTAAAGCTGCTGATGGAACCGGAGCAAGAATGGCTGGAGTTTCATACCCTGCCCTTGCATCTTCTGGAAGCGGTAATCAGGGCATATTTATTTCTCTTGTTACCTATTATGCTGCCAAACTATTTTTTGATGGTATAAGAGATGAAGAAATATATAAAGCAACTATGCTTGCTCATATGATTGGACATTATTCTAAAATATATGTAGGAAGACTTTCAGCTCTGTGTGGACTTTTTTATGCTGCTGCCCCCGGAGTGTTGGCTGCTTTACTATATTTGGCAGGCGAAAGTGATAGAAGTTATAGTCTGCTAGCAAACCTCGTGGGCTTGCCCCGAGAAAATAGCAGACGGTTTTGAATTTCAATTATTATGTTTAGCTAATAA
>NZ_QPJN01000016.1:0-54296 GCF_003338615.1 Halanaerobium sp. DL-01 | reverse complement strand
TATTAGCTAAACATAATAATTGAAATTCAAAACCGTCTGCTATTTTCTCGGGGCAAGCCCACGAGGTTTGCTAGCAGACTATAACTTCTATCACGCAAAAACTTGTCAAGATCACTTAATTTAGCGTCTGCTTTGACCTGCAGCTGCAGCCAGTATTCTGACCTATATGTCCCTTTAATATAAATATGATAATATAAAGTTTTCTGAGCTTGTTCTTCTGCAACTATTTTGTCATAATTCTTATTTAGACATGATTTTAAATGTCTGGACATTCCTGATTGAGTATATTCATTACCACAAATTTTGCATTTACCTTTCATAAAAATTATCTCTCCGATTTTTTAATTTATATATTTAAAAATGACGCTCAAGCTTAGTTTTTATTTCTTCCGGGTCATATTCTTTAAACCTCTGATTTTTAGCCCACTCCAGCATTGACTCGTAATCTTCATGCTCGGGATTTGATATGATTTGCATAAATTCATCAAAACCACCTACTCCTCCTACATCTTCCGGGGGAGCAGTTCCATCTCCTTCTAAAAAGGTCGGCTGATTTGACTTATAATCTTCTATGATTTTTTCAGTTTCTAGATAATGCTGCCAATTATCACCATAATCATAAATGTATTTTATTCTGGCAGGCAAAACATCTTTTAATTTAACTTCATTTTCTACCGCCAGTTCAAAATCTTCATCTTGATAGTTCAATTCATACTTATTATATTCTAAATTATCCTGATTTATTGTTAGATTCAAAATAGCCTTATAGCCGTTCCGGTGATATTCTCCATGGTTCCAATTTTTAGTATCATCTTTTTCTTCACTGTAGACAAAAAATTCATGCAGATGGTAATCCTGCCAGTTATAGAGCTTCTGCAAAACATTATGCAGCTCTCTAAAGGTATAACTTAGGGGTACTATTACTTTTCTCCAGGCTTCATATTTACCCAGTTCAAGTTCAACTTTTAAAACAGCTGCTTTAGTCTCGATTACATCTTTTTCTCCATAATATTCTGCTAATTCCTGCTGCAGAGATTTATCAGGATAAAAATAATCTTTATTATCATTTTTGCGGAGCATATTATTTATATTCTTTGCTACTTGAGGCTGATAAATTTCATTTTCATTAAATCTATCAGCAAATCTTTTGGCCTCTTTACAGGAATTATTCATTCTGGCTATATGACTTCTATTTTTTGCTTTCTGATAGAAAAAATCTTCAAATTGAGATAAATATTTTTCTATTAAACTTCCCTTAATTCCTTCACGCTCAAAAGATCTTTTTATTCCCTCTTTGACCCGGTCTGGAAAATGATTAAGATCATCTTTTTTCACACCATATAATATCACAGTATAATCACATGCATCATTAACTAAAACTACTGTTTTTCTCCGATTAATTCTTAAAAAATTAGCATGCCAGGAAAATAAAGCAGGTCTTTCTTTTTGCTCAAATTCTTCCAGATTTAATTCATCTCTCAACTTTTTAGTTGCCTGGATCAGCATATTTATCAGTCCTTTTAATGCGTTTTTTCAATATTGATTTCATTCTAATTATATCATCACCATTTTACAAGAAAACTAAATAAAAATGCAGCTGACCTCCTTTTTTGATATAATATCTTTAATGAAAAATAAATACCCAAGAAAGGATGCATATGCTAAACTAAAAGTGTACCAAAAATAATGTTCTGCTAATCGAAAAGTGTACCACCTCAACACCATCTCCTGTATAATTGATTTATCCAATAATCATTATAAACAGGAGGTAAGAAAGGTGAAAGAGATGGCACAATATAATTATATTAGGTTTCTATATTTTAATCAAAAGAAAAGTAAAAGAGCTATTGCAAGTGAACTTGGAATACATCGCGATACTGTAACTAGAGCTATTGCAAACCCAGAACAAAAGTACAGGTTAAGTACAGACAGACCTCAGCCAGTAAATGGTGATTTTAAAAAGCGAATAAAAGTAATGGTTAAAGAAAACAATGAAGCTCCTAAAGGACAAAAACTAACAAAACTCAGGATGTATGAATTGCTTTGTGAAGAAGGCTATTCAGGTACTTATTCTTCCTTTACCTATCAGTGCAGAAAGGAGGAAGAAGAACTTCATATACACCAGCAGGAAGCCTATCTGAAACTGGTCCCAATTAGTGGCTCCCTGCAGGTTGATTTTGGTGAAGTATACTCTAAACGAAATGGAGTACCAGTCAAAAAGCATGCCTTCTGTGCTAAATTATGCTCTGGCAAAGGTGAATTTGTTAAAACCTATCCGAGAGAACAGACAGAATTCTTTTTTGATGGACTTAGTTCAGCCTTTAAATTTTTTGGTGGTATCCCCAAAAAGATTATTTTTGATAATCTTAAACCAGCAGTAAAAACAGTTCTTAAAGAACAGGATCGTATACTGCAGCAGGAATTCCTTAAAATACAATCATTTTACTCTTTTGAAGCAGAGTTTTGTGGACCTGGCAAGGGTAACGAAAAGGGATTAGTTGAGAATTAAGTAAAATATGTCCAGAATAATTACTTCTTACCAAGACCAGAATTTATCAGTTTTGAAGATACAAATCAGAAGCTGCTTAAAAAATGTCAGCATAGACTCAGGACCAGAAAACATCTCGGTGAAACCTGGGAGAAAAGGCTGTTAGCAGAAGATTTTCTTCCTCTAACAGAAATTTATGAGTATGCCCGTCTTAAAGATGTTAAAGTTAACAGCTATCAGCTGGTTCATATAGATACCAACCGTTATTCTGTACCGACTGAATATGTTGGTAAAAGACTACAGGCCAGACTATATCCATTTGAAATCAGACTGGTCTACAATGATAAAGTGGTTGCCGAACATGATAGATTATTCGGTAAAAACAAAGAAGTTCTTAACCCTTATCACTATTTGAGCGTAATTAGAAAGAAAGCTAGAGCCTATGAACAGGCAAAAGTAATCCAGGATTGGAATTTGCCAGAAATATATACTGAATATCATAGATTAATTCAGGCTCATTTAGGATCAAAATCTAAAGGAACCAGAGAATTCATTGATATTTTGAGACTGACAGAAGAATATTCAGTTCCAACTATCGCTAGAATTTTAAAAGAACTTGATCAGAAAAACAGATACAGCTATCAGGATGTATTAAGTGTACTGCGTTACCAAACTCAGTGTACCACTGGTACACAGTATTTAGCAGATGATATCCTGAAAGAACTTAATATTGAGCATATCCACACTACTCATCTTCCCTTAAGCGAGTACGATTCTTTACTGGTAAAAGGTGGTGAGATAAATGGATGATAAATTAAGAGAACAGCTTAAATTTTGCCGCCTGCCAGGTATTGTAGAATGCTATGATGATATCTTAAAAGAGGCCAGAGATAAAAGCTGGGATCATGAGCAATTTTTTAGTAATCTTGTTGAATATGAAGTTATCATGCGAGAAAACAACAGATTTAATAGACTTTTAAAACAGGCTAAATTTCCTAATTTAAAGACAATCGAACAGTTTAATTTTTCTGAAGCTCCCTTTTTATCCAAAACTGAAGTTATGGAACTATTTAGCTGCAAATTTATTGATCAAAATACCAACATAATATTTCTAGGATCACCAGGTACTGGCAAATCCCATTTGCTGATTTCAATAGGTATTGAGGCCTGCAGACAGGGTAAAACAGTTGGATTCTTTACTGCAGCTGGTTTGTGTAATCAACTGATTGAAATGCAGGAAGAACAGCAGCTGCTCAAATTTTTAAAGAAGATCAGTAAATTAGATTTATTATTAATTGATGAATTGGGCTTTGTTGAATTATCAAATCAGGCGACACAACTAATGTTTCAAATCTTTTCAGAACGATATGAAAAAGGATCTATATTTTTAACCAGCAATCTTGAATTTGCTGAATGGGCTAAAGTATTTCATGATGAAAGAATGACTGCTGCAATTATTGATAGACTGATTCATAACAGCAAGATAATGTTATTTAATGGATCTAGTCATCGGCTCTTAGATCAGCAGAAGAAAACAAAGAAAGCCCAGTAATTTTAACTACAGAAGGAGTAATTTCTTCTCCTTCTCTTTTTTGAACTAGGTGGTACACAATTCGATTGGTAGGGTGGTACATTTTTCGCTTGACAAAAGCAAAAGGAAATCAGCCACACAAACAGTATATCAAATAACTCACAAACTATCTACCATACAATTAAAAACAATTTAAAAAATTTTAAATAAATACCGTACTGTCTTTACCAAAAAAAGTTTTTAGATCTTCTACATAGATATCTTTTTCACGGCAGTATTTAGCAGTTTCTAGTTCTGAGAGACTTACAGTTTCTAAAACAGCCTGAAACTTATCACCGGAAGACCATTTACTTGCTTTTTTATTGCTGGTTGGATTACTCTTTAAAACTTTAGATCTCCAGGTGTAGAGAGTATTAACGGGTATATTAGTTTCTCTAGCTATATCAGGTGCTTTTTCAGCATTAGGTGGAGCCAGTCTTTTAAATATGGACTCTTTTAATTTTTTAGAATAAACTTTTCTTGGCATTGTAATTCTCCTTAGGATTTATTGTCGTTACTCTATTATACACAGATTTTTTTTGTGCCCCACGACAACTAGTCTACCATATAGGGATTTGTGGCATCGTATCTACTCCTTTTAAATTTTTCCTTTTATATAAATTTTCCTGATAATATAAATGAAGCTAAATATACGCTCAAAAAAATTATATAAATGCTTGAATTTATACGCATATCATATTATAATATATGCATAAAAGAAAAGGGAGTGTTGACCTTGAGAAAAAACATATATATTTCCGAAGATGATAAAAAAAATTGGGATAAACTTGGTAAAATATCTGAAAAAAAAGATAGATCTATAAGCTGGCTTGTGAATAAAGCAATTGAACAATATATAAAAAAATTTGATGATTCTACTGAAAGGTGATTAAAATAATGAACAAAAACAATTATATCAAAATAAAAATCAAAAAGAAAAATTTTAAACAAGAAAGTTCAGAAAATATTTTAAGTGAAATAAATAAATATTTTGATGAAAATGAGTTGTTCCTTAAAAAGAATAATGATAATGACATTTTAATATATCTTAATAGTTTTGATATAAATAAATTTGAAAGTTTTTTCAATGAAAAACCTGAATATTTTCAAGTTATTAAACAAAAAATTAATAAAAATAAAAGTTATGGTATTGATAATGGTAAAAAAATATATATTGATTATAATAAAGAACGCAAAGTAAAAAACAGAAAGAAAAAAGAAACAGCTAGAGGTAAATATTATTATGCAAAAGATAATAATTTTAAAAAACAAAATAATAAGCTAACAGAAGAAAAGATTAATCAAATTGTATGCGCTGATAGTTTAGAATATCTAAAAACAATACCTGATAATTCAATTGACCTTATTTTTACTTCACCACCGTATAATTTTGGATTAGATTATGAAGCAACCGATGATTCAATAAAGTGGCAGCAGTATCTAGATCAACTCTTTGCTATTTTTGATGAATGTATTAGAGTTCTAAAATATGGTGGTAGATTTGCTGTAAATATTCAACCCTTATTTTCTGATTACATTCCACTTCATCATATCGTAGGTAAATATTTCATAGATAAAAAGATGATTTGGAAAACAGAAATATTATGGGAGAAAAATAATTACAATTGTAAATATACTGCCTGGGGAAGTTGGAAAAGTCCTTCAAGCCCTTATTTTAAATATACATGGGAATTTGTTGAAGTTTACTGTAAAGGCGATATCAAAAAAACTGGTAAAAAAGAAAATATAGACATAACTGCTGATGAATTTAAAGAATGGGTATACTCAAAATGGAGTATTGCACCCGAAAGAAATATGAAAGAATATGATCATCCTGCAATGTTCCCAGAAGAACTAGCCAGAAGAATACTTAAATTATTTAGCTATCAAGAAGATATAATTTTGGATCCATTCGGTGGAGTAGGTACTGTTGCCGCAGTAGCCAAGAAGGAAAACCGAAAATATATTTCAATAGATATATCTGAAGAATATACTAAAAAAGCTCGTGAAAGAGTAAAAAAAGTACCTAAACAGTTAAAATTGAATCTTGAATGAGAAAAAAATTATAGATTATAATAAACTAAAATTATTGGTGGAAAAAATTTTCTCAACCAATAATTTTCTGCTTTTTTTAAATGTAATTTTCTAATAACTATCCTACATCAGGATTTAGAATTTTACCCGGCAGTATTATTTCATTTAATTTATTAACCTGTCTTATATCTTCATGAAGTTCTTTAAAGAAAGTATATGTAATCTCTTTGCTTATGTTTTTACCAGTCTCCTTTCTTAATACATATAATTCATCAATTGGACTTTGCGGTGAATATTTATCAAGAGCTACTTCATTAGTTTCCATTATGATATATGTTTTAGCATTAGGAGTACCATTTTTTATTTTTTGAGCTGAAAACTGTGCTTCACTATACATTGTTTTATCCAAATAAGTTTTACATTCAATTGCAACAATAGGAATAAATATTTCATATTTGTTTTTTTGGGCGTCAACATAAATATCGAAATTTTTACCAATACAAAAATCTACATCTTTAGTTTGAATATTTATATTGCCATTATGATCTAATTTAATCCCAGCAAATATATTTTTATTATTAAACTCTAATCCCATACCCTCTATTTCAGGTATATCTTTAAAAAGATAACCCATAAATTCCTCTAATATAGTGGATCTGAATTTTGATTGGGAACTAATGTTATGTTTTCTTTCAAATGATTCTGCAATTTTATAATATTTATTTATTAATTCAACTTTACTATACACTGCTTCTTTATTGATATCAGTAATAGACATCAAATTATTTTTAAAGGATAAATAATAATTTTTTCTAAAATCTTTTAATTCCTGTCTAATTCCTTTATATGGTTTTGACTTATTAATTTTTGTATCAATATTATTTCCATGATAAAACCAATTGTTCATAATGTTAACATCTCCCTATTGTGTTATTCTAATTTATAGAAATTGATCAAAGACAACCTTATCCTGAGAAAAGTTATCAGCAGTGCCATTAATAAAGGCTGGGTGAATAAATTTATATTGTTAAACATTAAAATCATCTTCTGTTATAGTATAGGTTATAGGTATAGTATGCCATAATTGGAGATTGAAATGAATAAATTCAGTTATATTAAGTGAATTTCATAAAAATAAGCCTTGATATAACAAAGATTTTAATGATATAAAAAGGGCTTCACCCCATTCTTGTCGAATTTAATAGTAACACCTAAAAAAACAGAAAGAAGGTGAAGCCTATTAATACTATTCGACAAGAATGTCTCTTTCCCTTTGAAGAATTGCTGAATTTATCGGAAACAGACAAATTAATTTGTATTTTAGATCCTATTGATTTAAAACCTATTGTTGAAAAGATTAAGCCTAAGTCTAATGGAGGACCAACTGGATACAATCCAGAAGCTATTTTAAGAGCTTTTCTGGTCCAACAGATCGAAAAGATTCCCACCAGAGCAGACTTAGTAAGTAAAATTGATAGAAGTCCATATCTCAGATATGTCTGCGGTTTTTCTACCACTGGTAAGGTCCCAGTGAAGCAACATTTAGCCGATATTACAGCAAATTATCTGAGACTGATGAACTGGAAATACTGATGAATAATCTTTTGGATCAATGTATAGATTTTGACTTATTGGACACTGAGACAATGGCTATTGATGCTTCAAAACTGGAATCCTATGAACGAGCTAAACCAAGGTCAAAGATAGATAAGGAAAATAATTCTACCCCTGATTGGGGTACTAAATTCGACTCCCATAAAAATCAGATAACCTGGTTTGGCTGGAAGATACATGCTGCAGTTGAAACTAACTCAGAATTACCAATTGCTTTAACTTTGACTCCAGCCAATCATGCAGATAAAACTCAGGCAATATCTTTAGTTGAAAAGGTTAATGACTTTTTAGCTGAAAGAGATTTAACTAAACCTAAATACTGGACTATGGATTCAGGTTATGACTATACTGATATCTATGAGTATATTCTCTTTGAGCAGGAATCTCAGACCATTATCCCAATTAACAAGCGTAATGCTAAACAGCCACCAGCTGGTTTCTATGATTTTAAAGGAACACCAGTCTGTAGTGGTGGACACAAAATGTATTACTGGGGTCATTACAAAGGGGTCAATAAATTTAGATGCCCACATGTATGTGGTAAAGTTGATTGTATTCATGGAACTAAGTGGTGTTCTAACAGCAACTATGGTCGAGTAACTAAAACCAGACCAAAAGAGAACCCCAGATATATTTCAACTCCACATAGGGATTCTAGAACCTGGAGAAAGATCTACAACGAAAGAACCAGTGTTGAAAGAACTTTTTCCAGATTAAAAGAGCATCTAAATTTAGAGAACTTAACTGTAATGGGAGCTAAAAAAGTTAAAACTCATTTGTTATTAAGCTCTATTAGTTTGATAGCTGCAGATTAACTCACAGAGAAACCATTTTTGGAAAATCTTAGGTGTAAAATCTTATTGAGCGAAAAGCGTAAAATATTATTTGACATTCACAACATTATTTTGGGTACACTTTTAGTTTAGCATATGCATGAAGATATACTGAAAATTACAGAGCTGTAAAGTTCAATGAAAACTTACAGCCCTATTTTTATTTCTCTCTATTCTATTTTTTTGTCAGCTTTATTTACTGCTTCCACAAATTTATCCCACTCTTCTTTTCTAAAGGCACAGCTTGCCGAAACATCTTCTGAAGCAATAAATAGACCAATTTCTTCATTAGAAGCATTTACTCCTACAGTTAACTTTTCACCAATTTTTACTTCATCTAAGATTTCTTCCATAAATATCCCCCTATTTCATTAATTTTTTAATGATTGATCTACCGATAACTTTATTTTTGGCTCGTTTAGCAATTCTTTTAGGACTGCCGCTGCTTAAAGTTTCTGCATCATTTGCAATTCTGGCCAGCTTGTAGAGAAAAGAAACGAACTTTGCCATTTGGATCACCTCTTAAAAAATAATTTAAAGTTTAATACCTGAATCAAATACAATATTTCTTCTGTTATTTTTATAATATCACAGAAGTGTGACAACATTATGTCAGACTGATATCAAAAAAATATTTAAATTTATTGCTTATCATTAATTTAAGAAAACTGTCTCTCTATTCATTTTTAATTTTATTGAAGTAAAAGCTTTAAAAACAACTAATTTTTATTACCCAATTTAGCCTGGAATCTTATATATTTTTACAGCCAGTAAGAAGTAAAACCATCTTCTTCAAAGCGCCGCAGCATATATGCTGTTTTTTCTGCTGATTCCGGATACTTAAAGCTTTCCTGATTTGCCTGATAATAATTCCAGACTCTATTAGACAGCTGACCGTTTTCTTGACTGAAGCTGCTTCCACTAAAGAAATCAAATAATTCCAGCAGTATTTCTTTAATGATGGCTGAACTACCCTGGATCCTGGGTAATACCTTTTGCAGAATTTCCTTATCAAAGGCAGTATTCTTATCTAATAATTCTTTATCCAAAGCCTCGACTATGTAAAAATTAATCTCATCTCTGATTCTGTAGCCTACCTGTAAGTTTGCTTTTTTAAGAATCTTATTTAATCTTTCCAGTTCTTCAGTTGTTCTTTGGACTTCATCTTTTTTAGCAGGCAGCAGATCTTTTAGATTTAAATACTCAGTTTTTAGAAATTGATTATTTACCTTTAAGCTCTGAGCCTGCACTGAATAATCTTCCTCTAAAAAGGCTGTTAAATCAATCTGATTGAATTCAATTGTATTTGCTCTATCTAATACCTTTTTGCTGAACGGATGAGTCGTTTCATCCATATTAACCGTTCCAATTAGATAGAGGTTGTCCGGTATATATAGATTAGAGTATTTAGATTTAGAATTATTTTTATCATTTGGATCAAAGTCATTCTCATTTAGTAATCTATCTGTTTTAATCTGATCACCATCATAGTGTCGGGTCTCCATTTTTGATAAAAAATCACTAAAATAATATTCCACTCGAGCCAGGTTCATTTCGTCAAGACAAACTAAATAGGGATTAGCTGGATCTGCAGCAGCTTTTTTGATTGTTTCTAATATCGGGCCAGGCTGAAAGTTTCCTCTAATATTGCTGTATCCTAAGAGATCGGCACTGTCATTCCAGTCTGGTTTAACTGAAATTAATTTAAAGCGGTCATTTTCTGAGCTGCAGCCAATAGCCCCGGCAAATAGTTCTACCAGTTTTGTTTTACCAGTACCTGATATTCCTGCCAGCAGGACAAAGGGTTTTGTTTTTAGAGAAAGATAGAAGTTTTCGATTAGGTTATCAGGATAGGTATAGCCCTGAGCTTTAATGTAGTTTTTGATTTGAGTTAGTATTTCTTTAGTGGTTAGTTGATTAATTTCTGCTACCATTGGATCCTCCTCTAAAAGAGCAAATTCTGGCCAATTAGTTTCTTTAGCTTTATTTTGAATAATTGTTAATGCTTTTTTGCTAAAATAAAATAAATACCCTTGATTAACTCCACCTAATTTATTGATTGGGCCTTTTTTAATATCTAATTCTACTATTTCTTGATTGAATTGACCTAAATTAACTGTAGGTTCTAGTTTATAATATTCAGTTTTAATTAATCTACCTTCTCTATTCCAGTCATCTGCTTCCATACTTGTCGGTTTTTCTGATTTAACTGCTCCTTCTTTAACCTGACTTACATATCTTAAGGACCCATTGGCATAATGGAGAATTATGTCTCCTGGTTTAACTTCAGTCATTGTCTCCCAATGATACTGAGTTGTCCCACCTTTACTTTCTATTGGTGCCCAGAGTATTCCTTCACTTTTTTCGGCTTCCATAGTTTGACCTTGGTTAACCCACCAGACATTTGGATCAAATTTATTATATGTAATATCAGTCTCTTCACCTTTAATTAATTCAATTTCGTATTCATTACTATTTTTTTTGAGAAATTTAAGTTTTGGTCGTTCCTGACCACTTCCATAGCTGCTATCTTCTTCAAATTTTTGATACCAAAAAGGTAATTCATCTTTTAAAACATTAGCAAAGTCCTGTCTCCACATGATCCGATAGCGGTCTAAGCTTATATGTTCAAACCTAGCATAATACTCTTCCTCATTGTAATTCAAAATAATTTCTTTATTGCTACCTTCTTCAATATCCTCTATTTCAAAATATTTGATTATATCTTTTGGAATTCCAGTTTCATTATTATGTAGTACTGATTTATCAATAATTTTAAGAAAAATATTTTCTGCAAGTATTCTCCAGAAGTTTGAAGAATACAGTATTTTATCTCTATTATTTTTTTCTATTTCTTTTCTAAAGTTGTCTATTGAACCATATTTATCTAATACTTTTTCTAGTCTGCTATTTGCTAAAGGATTGGCTCCCATGATAGAGAGGCTTTTATATCCAAATTCATCCATTAATACCTTTTCAGAGGGTATATCTAAAATATGAACATCATTTAAACAAAATATATATTCAAAGGGAGTCCCATCACTTTCCCATATATATTCCGCCACTTCTTGGTTATGAAAACGATATTTAAAGATACCTGACATTACAATCTGATCATCATTGTACATTAAACAGAGATCATCTTCGTTCATCCTGGCCCAAACGTTATCTTTGTTTTTGTTATCAGGAAATCCCCAGCATTTCATTTCAGCATCAGGATAAATTGAAATTAAATCATTATATGTAGCTTCTGAAATCATGTTTTTCTCATATAATTCATTAATATCAACAGAGCTTTTTATAGTTCTATTAAAATTTGTTTTTTCTCCAATGATTAAATAGATTCTTTTATCATTATCAGCCATTTTTATGCTCCTTATTTATTTAAGCTATTATAATTGATCATATTTTTCTTTTGAGTTATATGATTTTTCTACAGGATATTTCTTTTGATTCTTTTCTAATTTCTTTTTTACAGCTTCATCTAAGTCTATATCTAATTTATCTGCCATTAAAGTACAATAAATTAGTATATCTGCTAATTCATCCTGTAGTTCTTGATAATTATTTTCCATAGTTTCCTGAGAATTATTCCACTGAAATAGTTCTAATAATTCAGCTGCTTCTAAAGAAATAGAAATAGCCAAATCTTTAGGATTATGAAATTGAGACCAATTACGGTCATCTCGAAATTTAATTATTTTTTCTATTAATTCTTTATCCATTATCTTAACTCCAATCTAAAAACTTATTTCATAGTTATTAAAGCAGCATTAATCCTTCGCACATACTGCCAATATACATTATTATATTTTTGAGCTAGTTTCATCAAATCAGGTGTTTCAAAATAGAAAAAGATATGTTTAGGTAAATCTAGCAATGATATTTGTGGAGAATCAACATAGTGTTTGCCATATAATTTTAAAAAACTTATCATTAATTCCTCATCAACTTGAAATTTATCTTTCCAAGTATAATTATTACCTTCTACTTCTATTAGAGAAAAGTCAACTAATGTATTTAAAAAGTTTCTTAATGAACGGCGAGCAATATCTCTTTCTCCAATATTTTGATAAGCCTTTTCTCTTAAATAATTAGAATCAATGGTTTCTTTGCTACTATAATTTCTATAAATTTCTTTTGAAAACTTTTGTAATATTGGAGCTTTCACTAATAAATTAAAAAGCATTAATGGTTTAGCTCTTTCAAATGATTCTTCTTTCACCATATTGAATATCAAATTATCTGTAACTTTCCTCCCCCTTGAATTATCAATATCTTTCAAGAAATATCTTCCCATAACTGTAATTACTTTTCTTTTCCCAGTTTTACCATCTAATTCAACTAAAATATTATCAATTTTATCTCTCTTTTTATAAATTGTATCTCCAACTTCTAAAATATCAATAGTCTTATAAATCCATTCTGGTTTTAACGGTCTATCAAAGCCTTTCATCCAATCACCTCTATAAATGGTATTATTACTTCTTCAATATTTACTCCTCCATGAGTAAAACCTGCTTCACTGTTGCCGAATTTTCTTCGGTTTTTCATAGTTAATATGTATTCTTCACCAATAATATTAGGGAAATTTAAAACCAGTCTATTTTCAAATTCTTCATTTTCTGCTAATTTTCGACTTCTATATAATACTGAGCGAGATGCTCTTTTCTCTATTAAATCTCTACTGGGATTAAATCCATTTCCTTCACAATATAAATTCCCATGATCTGAACATAAATACACTCTAAAGTTATTTTCAATTAATTTATTAATAACAGCTGAAAATTCACTTTCATCAAGAAAGTTTTCCAAATTATTAAATTTCAAACTTTCACTTGTAGCTTGATGAGCAATTTCATCAACAAAATTATAAATTAATCCAATATACTCATAACCTAATAACTCAAAAATCTTCGGTTCATTAGTTCTCTCAAAGAATATATTTTGATTTTTTATCTTCTTACTTTCTAATACATTTTCTCTGAATAGCTTCTCCTCATCATATCTACCATCATCTTCTAATGGTGTTTTAGCTGAAAAAATCGCCCGACGTGAATAAGAAGTTATAGTTGGTATTATTGCAAAAGAAAAATGGCTGTGATATTTTAAATCTAAATTACTATCTAAATAATTTTTTATCACAAACCAATCCTTATAACTCATCCCATCTAGACAAATAAGTGCTGTTTTTTGATCATTCTTTAGTAAGTAAGGAAGTATTTTATTGTTCAATGGAGCATATTTAAATCTTTGATCATAAACTAAGTCGTTATAATCATTGGTAATAAAGTCCAAAAAATTATTATCAACTCTTTTTGAAAGCTCATTTAAATCATTATTAAGTTTATTATTCTCATTTAAATAAACTAAATGTGACCATTTTTTTGCAATATTACCCCAAACAATGCTATTAATTTCTTGGTCTAATAAACGACTTAACAAATCATATTCTTTATGAAAAAATTCTTTAACAGTCAATTTATTAAAATTAATAATACCACTGTTAAAACTAAAATTATTTTTTATTTTATTTGTAACATAATCAATATCAATATTTTCTTTTATTAAATCTAATTTTTCCATATAGCCTTGTTCAAAACAATTATCTAAAATATATTGAATTTTTTTATCATCAAAATCTAACTTAGAATTCTGATTAATAATATACTGATACCATTGGTCTTCCAACCAATTAAAAAATTTTTTTTGATTAGTTAGATTATTAATATTTACATTTAATTTTTTACCATCCTCTACAACTATTTTTCTTATTGCACCTTTGAGTTTTTCATGATTAAAATAATATTTAATTAATAATGAAATTAGTGATTCTAAATTATCAATTGGTAAAGAAAAACTATATAAATTTTTTAAAACATATTTTAATGTTTCATTGTAATTTAACTTTTCATATCTTTTGAAGTTATTCTGATAATGATTATAAAGAGCTCTTATTTCTGAATTAGAAATCCAATCAATTGCTCTTTTATTTAATAAAGGGAAAACATCTTCTAAAGAAATTTTGACTATTCGAAAATGATCCAAAAAATAACTTGATAAATTCTTATCTGATTCTACTATCACTAGTAATGAAGAATTAATATTTTTGATCTTTTTTCTCAGTTTTAACTCCATTGTATAATAATAAAATTCATTAAAACTTTCTGACAGCTGATCAGCTAAAAAATCATTAGCTAGTAAATCGTCATCATCTATAACAAATATTATTTCATGTTGATATTCATTTAATTTTTCAATTATCTTATTATACCATTTCTCCATAATATCACCTATATCTTATTTAAATTCTACATAAGCTAACTGTACACAATCTAATTTAGGAAATAATTCTTCTTTCTCCTTTAATTGTTCTAATTCTAAATCATAATCAGAAGCTAAATTTGAAAGTTTTCCTTTTTTTATGTTTTCAACTTTTATATTTTCAACTGCTTCCCTTTTCTGTTTGAAATATTCTTCAAGCTGTGATTTCTGTTGTTTTAATTTGTCTGTCCAATCTAACTTCTCTGATAAAAATATATCTTCAGCCTCTTTTTCAGCTTCTTTTTTTGCCGATTCTTCTAAGCATTTTATTTGACTATAATCTGGTAAGACACCTAGATTAAAATTATTAAAATCATTTATATCAGCAAATGCTTTAGAAATTCGCCGGTTGAATCTTTCAGTATCTTCTATAAAGATTGAAATTAATTCAGTATAATTATAGTTGAAATTATTCGTGATATTTAGATTCCAATAACTTAATAATCCGCTTTTACCTGCAAATCTATTATCATTTATTTCAAATGCAGATACATAACCTTCTTTTTTTGATTCTTTAATAGCTTCTTTAACATAATCATGTTTTAAACTAAATAAATCTGCCTCTTCAGTATTTAAACCTTTACTGGGCTTAAAGATCACCTTAGAAAAATGATTTTTGAATTTTTCGTTCGCAAAATTATTTTGGAAATAATAAATATTTTCATCCCTACTGTATTCATTTAACTCCATATTATTTAACTTGAAAAATAATTTTATGAAAGATTTAACTTTTTTAGGCACTTCTTCAATTACTTTTTTATCAGCTTTTTTTAATTCATTCTTTTCATTAAATGGGATTAAATAATCTTCATCTTCAATTATATTTTTAGCTTTATTATACATTTCTTCACCAATTTGATCTAATTTTGCTTCTTCCAGCTCATCATTGATCACAGCATCAAAATATAATTGATTAAAATTAAAATCCTCCTGTAAAGTTGAAAGAACATCTCCAAACTTATCTTCTCCAAATTGGTCTTTTATAATTCTTAGCTTATTTTCTAAAATTTCTCTAACATGTTCTTCTACTGTATCTTCTAAAATAAAGTTAAAGATTTTAACATCTTCTTTTTGGCCAATTCTATCTATTCTTCCTATTCTTTGTTCCAATTTCATAGGGTTCCAGGGTAAATCATAATTAATCATATAAGAGCAGAACTGTAAGTTAATACCTTCTCCACCAGCATCAGTAGAAACTAATATTTGAGATTCTTCTTTAAACTTATTTTTCTGCAATATTTTTTCCTCTAATGATAATTTGCCATTAATATGTGCTGTTTTATAACCTAATTTTTCGAGAGATTCTAAAATATAATTCTGTGTTTCTATAAACTCCGTAAAAACAATTATTTTCAAGTCCGGATCTTTTTCTTTTTGCTTAGCAAAATCAATAATTTCAAGCAATTTCTTTAATTTAGCATCATCATTACCATTTAAAGATTTTTCAGCACTTTTAATACAATTTTCGATTATATTAATTTCTTTATTTAGATATTTATCATTTTTTAAAAAAGCCATATTACTTTCAATAAATTCAAGCTGTTCTTCACCACTAAGCTCATCTAGATCCTCTAAATCAAGACTATTTAATCTGCGAGAAATATCTTTTACTTTTTTTAATTTTTTATATCTTTTTTCTAAAGTCTTTTTAATTGCTCTACTACTACTGGAAACAATTCTTTGATAAAGCATTAATAGAAAAATCATTGGATAATTTTTCTCGAATTTAGCTAAATCATAATACTCCGAAACATAATCTACAATATTATCATACAATTTTTTTTCAGCTTCATCACTGCTATTATTTCTAGAAATTCTAACCTCATTGGTAAGTCTATTTTTAAATATGCGCTTACCTTCCATATCTACAACTGCTCTTTTTTTATTTCTAACAGTTACTTGTTTGACTTTTTCAGGAATAAGATTATCTCTATTATAAAATAAATGGGGATCAATTAATTTTAATATATTTTGAAAAACTGCTGGTTTACCATTATGAGGTGTTGCAGTTAATAACAAAAGGGTTGGAATAACTTCTGCCAGTTCTTTTCCTAATTTATAACGGGCGGTTTCACGGCCAGATTTATATTTTGTTAATTTATGAGCCTCATCAAAGATAACTATATCCCAATCTCCATCAATACAACTATTGTATATTTTCTCATTATGTTCTTTTCTTCTCTTATATTCAGCTTCACTAATTTCATCAGATAATTTATTAGATTTTAAAAAGTCAATTGAAGTTATAACCTGATCAAATTCAAACCATATATTACCTTCTTCACCATAAAGATCTTCCAAAGCATTAGCTTTATCTTTGTTTAAAATATAAAAGTCTTCATCAAATTTTAATTTCATTTCCTCCTGCCATTGATTAGTTAATCCAGCAGGTGTAATGATTAATACTCTTTTAGCTGTTCCTCTTAACTTTAGTTCTTCAAAGATTAAAGCTGCCTCTATAGTTTTACCTAATCCGACTTCATCTGCTAATAAACATCTAGTTTTGAATTTATTAAGCACAAAATTCAAAGCTAAAATTTGATGTGGTAAGGGCTGAATCTTAAAATTTACAGAAGATATTACATCTTGGTTATTATAAAACTGTTCTAAGTTATGGGCCATATTTTTAAGATAAAAAGCATTTGGATCTGAACTATAACCTGCAGCTAATAGGGAAGAAGGATCTGGCAGTAGTTCCAGATCCTCTTTTTTTACTTGTATTGTTTTATTAACTTTTTTAAAGAAAACTTCAAAATAAATATTATTGAAAATTTCAGCTTTAGAAATTATTTGTCCAATACCATATTTATCTTTATATTTTACTTTACTTCCTAGCTTCATAATTCCACCTCAATTTACTCTGTTTTCATCCGAGCAATATCTACAAAGTCAAGTATATCCCCACTGGATTCTAGAGTAGATTTATATAATCTATCTGCTACAGTCACTATATCTTCATAGTTCTCCTGCTGATAACATTTAGTAAAGCCATGGATTAATGCTTCTTTTCTTATATTTTTGATCTTTCTACTACCATTTTTAGCACGGTCCAATAACTTCTTCCAGGCCCGTTCTAAATTCTTAGTTCTACTTTTTTCTATACTCTCTCTTTCTTTTCTAGTTTTTGGTCTTCTATATTTTCCGTCTTCTAAAATAAAGTTTTGATCTAATAATTCTCTTAATTCAGGTATCTTATCATCAGTTTGAGTTGCTATTTGCTCATAACTAGTATAAATCTCTCCATAATCTTTTGGTTCATCTAAAAAGTTATTGATCCAAGTTAAAGCACTTTTTTCATCAACAACAAATAATACCTGATTACCTTTTTTAATGTCTTCTATTTCATCGAGCTTAAGTGAACTTTTCCATTCACTATATTCATCTGCTTGATCTTCTAAGAACCAGTAACCATCTAATTCTACAAAGTTATCATGTAATAACTTATAGAAATTATTAGCATCATATTTTATCTTAAATCCATTCTCAACATAATGAGCCAACATTTTAGAATAAAGCATCTGTTCTGTTCTTTCTATATTAGCTCCAACTGGCAAATGTTTTAGCTGTTCTTTTACAAAATCAGCTTCTAATCCTTCACCAGCATTTTTTAAGAATTTATCTTCAAATTCTTTTTTTGGTTTATATGCGTTTATTACAAGATCATTTTTTACTGCTCCAGCCGAAGTTACTTGCTTAAAACTACCTTGTTTTTTGTCAAGTGTACTTACCTGAGCAATAATAAAACCAGCTCTTGTTATACTTTCCTGAATAGCATTCCAAACTTTAGCTTTAGAATTATGAAAAACAACAGTCATCCATCGGTTAGGTTTTAAAATTTTATACATTTCTTTAAATCCTTGTGTCATCAATGAAGTATAGTCATTAAGATTTTTGTTTTGAGAACTATTAACTATAGCTTCTGTTTCATTATTTGTAAAAACTTGTAACCAAGACTCTAAAATAAAATTTAACTCAGAATACATTAAATTAGAACCAAAAGGAGGATCAGTAAAAATATAATCTATTGAATTTTTATTTATTTTAGAATTAGTAATTGAATTCGTTTCAATTATAGAATTACCTTTTAGAATATTACTAAGCTTTTTAGCAGGTTTCATAATTCCTTTAGGACCATATAACTTTCTTTTTAAATATTCTATAACATTTAATTCTTTCATAGTTGATGGAACATATAATGTCCCAGTAACAATTCCTGTTCTGGAACCATATCTACTCATTTTAGAATTATTAGCTAATAATATTAATAATAATATTTTTAAATTATTATCTTCAATTTTACTCCATATTGTACTTAAAGCCCATAAATTTCTTTTTGTAAAAAAATGATGCACGTTAGTAAAACCATGAGAATTTTTGGGTTGTTCAGTATTATAACCTAATGGTAACTCATCAGTTGGATACCAATAAGGTATTTCAGTCTCATTTATTTTTTTTAATATTCTTTTATCATTTTCATCTAACTCTTTTTCAAATCTTTTCTTTCCCATATAATAGTTAATTAAGACTGGCTCTTGTTTAGCGATTTCTATTTTTTTATCAATAGAACTATCATAAAATTTTTCTTTAACTCTTTCACAATCTCTTTTAGTTAATTTTGCATTACAATTAGGACATTCATACTCTTTTTTTACTTTTTTAGTATCTTTATTTACAGCGGTATTCCAAAAGATATATTCTTCATTACAATATGGGCAAATAAACACATCACTCCATACTGTATAATTTATAATACCTTTATTTTTATCTAAATCAAACAATTTTGCCTTTTTCCCTGTACGAGTATTCTCAGCATTATTCTTATGTTCTGTTTCATATAACCATTTAGTTTCTTCTTCAACTTCCTGTAAAAGTTTATCTACTTTTTCTTTAAATTTTTTATACTCCATAGGGTTATTATAACTATTTGAAATAAAAGTTGCAGCAACTGAAATATCAGATAAAATAACATTTCTATTAATAGATTGTGCTGCAACACCTGTCATGCCGCTTCCACAAAATCCATCATATACAATATCTCCTTCTTTTGTATAATGTTTTATAAATTTTGTTATTGCTTTATGTGGAACTTTGGTATGATATGAATAAGCATTATATATTGAATCATTTTTTCCTTCACTAACATCACCAACAAATGGTTTCTTCTCATAATTATTAGCTTTCAAATCATAAGAAGTACCATATTTCTGGATAAAATCATTAACATAAGGATTTGGAAACGCTGTATAGTCTGGTGGATTGGAAATTTTTAAAATTTCTTTATCTTTACCATTTGGAAACCCATCTAACTTTTTTAAATCATTCATCAAATTATTTAACTCTTTTTCTTTCATTGTTATTTGCCTCCAATTAAAGGATTAATTTAATTTGTATAGAATATTAAATATTAAGGAGGAATTCATAATGAACTCCCATATACATTTTAATAAAAATTTACCATTATTTAAAATTATAAATTTAGCTCAAAATAATAACTACGAAGCTATAGAATTTATAATTAAAAAATTTAAATATATAATCCATTTTTATGCAAAAAAATACTATTTGCCTCACTCTAGTTATGAAGATTTACTTCAAGAAGGATATATAGGATTATATAAAGCAATAAAAGATTATGATCACAATAAAAATGATTCCTTTAAAACTTTTGCATTTTTGTGTGTCAAAAGAAATATGATAAGCTCAATCAAAAGAGAAAACAGAAAAAAACATAAAATATTTAATGAATCAACATCTTTAAATAAGTCATTATTCAAAGATAGTAAAGTTAATCTATTTGATATTATAGAAAATAATAAATCAAATAATCCAGAATATCACTTTATAAAAGATGAAGAAATAAATAACCTTTTAAAATATTTAAATAATGAACTTAGTGATTTAGAATATAATTGTTTAATTTTATATTTAAAAGATTATTCATATAAAGAAATTGCTAAAAAAACAAAAGTTCATTTAAAAGCTGTCACAAATGCAATGTACAGAGTAAGAAAAAAAACAAAAAGATACAAAGAATATAACTGCATAAACAGCTTTTAGTCGCTCTTTATGCAGCTTTTTATTTATTCCTCCTCATCAATTTCTTTAAACTTAATTCTAATATTATCTCTATCTCCATGTTCTAAAATCCAAGCTTTTATTTCAGATAGCTTTTTATCAAACATATCAAAATCTAAAACGCCTTGATCTTTAAATATAATCTTCATTAATTGTTTAGGAGTTACTTCTACTTCTTTTAATTCTGAAAATAGAGTATTTAATACTGTGATTATCTCATTTGTTATATTTTGAGGCAATTCTTTCTTTTCTAATATTTCATCAACAATATTTTGTTCAGAGCTGGTCAATTTAGAAATATTATCCTCATAATTTTTTATTTCAGAAATAATTTGTTCTTCCCACTCTTCTTCAATCTCTATTACTTGATTAAATAAATCATCTAATATGTCATTTAAATCATTAAAATCACTATCTATATTTTCTGGGAAATTACAATGCGGACATTTGATTTTTTCTTCTAGATATTCTTCTTTCAACTTTGTACATTTAACTCTTTCTAAATTATTAATTTTTACCTTTAAGTTATTATACTTTCTAGTATTTATACCTGTAATATTTTTAAGCTTTTCTAAACGCTCTAATTCTTTTTTATTATTTATTTCTACTAATTTGGACCATTCAATATTTTCGCCAACTTTATTCCGATGTTGACGATAATATATAGCTTTATACTTATCTTTAAATTGATTTAATTTTCCTTTTAACAATCTTCTCTGATCATATTCCAATAATAACATTAAATCCTCTTCGTTTGTTCCTAGCAATTCTTCACAATTAGCAGCTATTTCTTTCAATTTATCAATGGATTCATCCTCAAAAAAATCAGCATTTTCTTTAATCAGCTTTAAAGATTTTTCCATATATAAATATTCATCATATATAAACTCTTCAAAATCATTTAGATATCCTAATAAATGCTTTAAAAGTTTAAGTCCTTGTTCAAGATCTTTTAATTCATCTTTATCCAAACTAATCTTTTTAAAATCAGTAATAGTATTGACCTTTGAAAATAAATCAATCGGAATATTTTTTAATCCTTCTCTTTTTTTAATTAGTTTATTTATGTCGAAAAAATCATTTGGTTTCATTTTCAATCTATCAAGTTTTTTATCAACTTCTTCAATTTTTTCTTCAATCTCAATAGTCTTTTCTTTAAATTCCCTTAAAGCATCATTTCTTTTTTTCTCATGTCTTACTAAGCCAGGATTAATATCTAAAACTTTAAATAAATCAATAATTGCATCTACAGGAAAATCAGTTTCTAAACTTACATACGATACCTCATCAAATTTATTTAAACCTGAACTGAAAAATTGCTTTAAATCAGATGCTGTTAAAGTTCTTACAGAACCCCTATTATTGTGTTTTAAATTAGCCTCTCCGTTATAGGTTATTACAAGCAGAATCAAATATGCTAATTCTTTTTGCAAACCAAATGGTGGTTCTGCTAACATTTCAACTAGTCCATTTACACTAATATTTTTACCTTTATTATCTTTAAGCTTATCTAAGATTATATTAGCATACTTAGAATTTCTGGTATCTAGATAATTATTATCATCTAATAAGTTGAGAGAAGACAATAAATTTTGAGAATTACTTAATGAAATCTCTTCCCTACCAGTTAAAATACTATCTATTGTTCTTTCTACTTCTCCCTGAATATTTTCACGAGATAATCGGCTTATTAAATCTGGATACTCAGGATATTTATCATTAAATACATGTCCAAATACAGCTGGTTTAACTGCTTCATAATAGGCACTTAAAGTGTCTGGCTCTTGTGCTAATAATTTTTTGGTACTATCATAATCCCCGCCATTTTTTATATTAGTTAACAGCAACAACTTAAGTAGTTTTTCTTTTGCCTCTTCTAAAAAATTTCTCTTCTTTTTATCCATTATACTCTTCGGATAATTACTGCCACTTTTGAGAGAATTTACTGCAGCTATCTTACTAAGTAAATTATCTAATTCCTCATTATATTCTAGATTTAAAATTGCAGTATCAAAATCACTTTTTATTGTTGCTGATTTTTGATATGGAGAAACTATAACAAAATTAAAATCTCCATCTCCTTTATCTAAAACAACTGAATTATCATCATAAATAAAGGAACCTTCTCTAAAAGATTTCTTTTCTTTCCAATAACTATCATCATCAAATACTCTGTCATGATTTGAATCTGAGTCTAAATAAAAATTATCTTTCAGAATGTTTAATAAAACACTATCTTCAGCACCAACATAAAGGTTTTCTGCTTTTCTTTGAATAACTACATCATAATCCACACTACTATCCATATCCAAATAATAATAACCATTATCAGTTTTATTAATAAATTGTCCATCAGTAACATCTCTTAATTTTTTTAATATCATATTAATTCTTTCAATGTTATTAACAGTATCAGAAATAACCATTAAATCTGTAGCTAACTCAGCTGGTGTAGCACCATTATTTGTTGTCTTGCCATAAATTTTCAATACCGCTAAAGCATTAATAATTTTTTTAGCATCTGATTGTAATGGATGTCTTAATAAATCAACTTTACTATTTAAAGTTTCAACAGCATTAACTACAGGAGCTATTTCATCTAGTTGTCTAATATTATGATCTTTAGCCATTTTATCATAAATTTTATCAAAAGTTACAAAGGCTGGAAATTTTTTATCTAAAATATTTTTCACTTCTTTAACAGTGAAATCTAAAATACCTCGATTCTCAAAATAAGGTAAATAATTAAAGACGTCTATAATATAGGGATGAACTGGATATAATTCAACAAATTCATTTAAATTATTTTGGACTTGGGGAATTTGTTGACCATATTCATCGAGCAAGTCTTTTAATTGATCCCTTTGGCTAATATCTTTTTTTAAGGCTCTTTGTGATAATACTTTTTTAATATCATCTTTAGAGATAGTAATAATCTCATAACGTTGAATAGTTCTGCCGATGCTTTCAGCCTCTTCAATAAATTCATCACTTTCAAATACATTTTCCTGCATAGAACCTAAGAACATAAAATCCATTTGGTTACTTGCTTGTGCTAAAACTCTCATAAATTGAGTGTCAGCAAATTTCATCTCTTTACTAGGTTTTGACTTTAAGAAGTCAGAAATTTCATCAATAATTACTACTAATCCCATTTTAGGATTTTCAGATTTAATAATATCCAATATTTCTCTTACTTTCTCTTTATGGTCATAAATATCACCAGCATCAATCTCTGGTATTTCAATGTCATAATTTTGTTTTAGTTTAACTGTTAATCTATCGTAGAAAAATTCACTTAGAGTATGTTGACTTGGTTGGAGTTCAAAATGCACAACCGCAAATTCTCTATCTAAATTTTTCTTAAAAATTTCTTTAGTTTCTTCATCCTGCAGACTATCAGCTAATCTATGATTATCAATTACTGCTGCTAAGATAGCTAAGAAATGGGATTTACCTGAACCATAGTTACCAATAATTTGATAAGACTTATGCTTAGGTTTTTTTAAATCTTCTGCTATCCTTTGAATATGTACTTTTAAATCATCTGTTATTACATATTTTTCAATTGTATCTTTTGCTTTATCCTCAGTTTCAATATATGTATCAATATCAATAACTTTATCCAATTCTTCTAAATGTAATAAATCTTTAACTTTCATTAATTAATTCACCTCAACTTCAGTTATTCTTTCAGAGACAATTCTAGATATATCAATATCTTTATGATCCTGTTTATCCGGGGTAGAATATATCACTTTATCATCTCTCATTTTACCTTCAATAAATATTACGGCTTCCTTGTCGCCTCGCATAGCATATCTAAATGTTTCAACAGGATTAATTAAATTTAATTCTGGAGAATAGATTATACTTGTATTAGTAATTACTATTTTATTTTCTTGATCACTAAGCCATTCTTTTATCTTATCACCAATTTTTAAACCAATTTTGTTTTCAGGTATATTCTCTACTAAATCTAAAATTACTTCTTCAATATCATAAACATCCCAGCCATTATTTTTTAAATAATCAATTATATTATTTTTATGATTTTCTTCACTTCCTACTAATGTTAAAAGTTTGTAATGACTATCTCTATTAATTTTAATCAAATCATCTATATGTGTCACCAAACCACTCCTTTTGATTTTTAATCCTTACTTAATAATAATTCAAGAAATTGTTATTAAGTCCTTTATTTTATATCTTATTACAAAGACCAAATATCAACAGCAATTTTAGATAATTCTTCACTTCTTTGTAAAATAGAATTAGATTTCCAGTCTGAATAATTTTTAATAATTTCTTCTGTCATTTTAAAACTAGATTCATCATAACGTTTTTTCTTTTGTAGAAAAGGCTTATTTGAAGCCCTAATATTTAACTTATATTCTAGTAAAGTTAAATTTCCTATTCTAGTTTTTAAATTCTCAAATTCAGCTTTATCTACATCTAAATAATCAGCCCATTTTTTATACTTTTTAGCAGTAAAAGAACTTGTCGGTGCAATATGTTCAATATGTACCTCTGACCTTTCCTTAATTGATTTACCAGCAGCATTTTTCATAAAATGCTTTTTCTCAAAAGTGTCCAAAATATATTTAGTTTGATCATTATTTCTGAAATCTCTTTCTTTAAAATTATTTTCAAATTCTGAATCACTTGGCATGTTCTTTTCAAAATAATTTTTTATAAATAATTTAGGATTATCTTCACTAAAAGCATTAACTGCTAAATAATTATAGATTGTATCTAACTCACCTGTAGCTAATTGACCAACAATTCGCCTGATAGAAAATGTTTCAATGTATTCTAAAATAGAGGTCAAATCCTGAACTGAAAGCTCTTTTTTTAATGTCTGATCAAAAGCTTTTAATAATAGTGTTCTAGCTGGCAAGGCACCAATAGCATTAAAATTATTGAGATGATCATTTATAATTGTTCTCTGATTTTTAGTAAAAAAATCATCACCAATATTTGCATTATTAATATTTCTATACAACTCAGATTTTTCTTCCATATCCTTTATATAATCTTCTATTGTCAGATTATAATCTGCTAAATCTTCATTAATTATTTCTTTAAATCTATCATAAACTCTTCTTTGAGTAATTTTACTGTTAGTTACTGGTTCACTCGACATTATATAATGCCTAAAAAATCTGACTTTCCTATTTACATCTTGAATATTCAAAATAATATTTTCCCAATTCTCTTTAATCAAGTCTGTATCCACATCTTCATTATTATTTGCTACTTTAAGTAAATAATTTTTCATTAAATCTATGGCAGATAATTCTAAACCTCTGTCATTTAAAGTTTCAAATAATCTAAAGGCTGATTTTTCATTTTGAGCCTGGATTAACACAACTAAAATTTGTTCTAATAATTTATCATAAACTTCTTCAATTTCTTTTTCAGTCATTTTAGATAGTTTTTCTTCAAAAAATTTATAAGCATTAATTAAATTTTGATTATCAATGCTTTTCATATTATCATTCATAATATTTTCATAATCAGAATGATCTAATTTACCCAATTCTAACTGAATTCTCCTTTTAGCTTTTTTGTTTTTGGTAAATAAATAATTAGCATTTATCATTTTTGCCATTTCATTATATTCTTGATTATCTTTAAACTTCTTTTGAATATTTTTTAATAATAACATAATTGTAGTTAATCTTTGCTGTCCATCAACTAATTCTAGTTCATTAAAGCCAATATTATGAGCTCCAGTTATAACAACTATTGATCCTAAAAAATGTTCCTCATCAGCTTCTAATGAATTTAAATCAAACCAAAAATCTTCAAGCTGCTCTCTTTTCCATGAAAATCTTCTCTGATAATCAGGTATTTTATAATATTCACTATTTCCGGTTAACACTTCTTCAATTTTCATTTCTTCTGCATGTATTTTATTTCCCACTTTAATCACTCCAATATTTATTATTTATTCTACATCAAATCTGATAAATCTCCCAATTCTTCAATCAAGGGCAATATAATCTGAGAAATGGGCTTAGTAGTTTTTTGAATCACTTTTTCTTTATCCTGCTCATCTTCTAACTGAGAGTAGATAGAAAAGCCTATTAAACCCAGTGCTATTTTAAATCTTTCTTCATAGAGCTCTATTTCACTCTGATCTAATTTTTTAGTTTTTAAAGTTCTCTTTAAATTAACATTATCTCTATTTACATAAATATCTAAGTCTTTATCTGACTCTTTAATTAAAATTGTACTATCTTCACTCCATTTTTCAGGCCAATCCTCTTTTTCTAATAAAGAAATATTAGGTAAATTTAAATTATCATTTTTATCTTTAGGTTTATTAGTTTTAGTCTTCTTTTTCTTTCCTTTATCAGCTTCAGTTATATTTAAAATTAAACTCTTCGCAAAAGTAGGTGCAGCACCAAAACTGTCTAGTTCAACATCAATCGTAATCCTATCTCCCTCTTTTAAGGAAATTAATTCTGGAACTACTGTTAGAGTAAGCTTCCCATTTCTTAATCTTTTACTCTTAATTAAACTATCATTGGAAATTCTTAATTCACCAGGATCATTAGGCCTATCTAAAAATTCATTTTCTACATCTGTCTCAAAAACAACTCGACAGTAACTATTTTCTGGACAATTCTTTTTACCATTTTTAGGATTTATCAATTCAAAATATGTTGGAAATCTTTTTCCTTCATATTGATCCTCGTTATCTCCAATTTTCCAGGGATTGGCTAATTTCTTTCCCTGGCCAAATAAAATAGCTATTTCTGAGTTTTTCTTAACTAATTCCTGGAAAAGATCTTTTGTTTCCTCAGCTTTCTTTTCTAAAGTTTTTTTCATTTTTTCTTCTTTTCTTTTTATATTCCATTTTTTTAATAAAACATCATTTTTTAATAGATTTTCTAATTCCTTTTCTAACTTTTTACTTAATTTATCCCCAGTTCGTAATCTATCTCTGGAACCCATAAAAAGATCTTCTCGAACATCTTTAGAAAAATCACTGCAGTCTAGATGAACCAACAATGAATTTTTAATCCAATCCTTTTTTACTCTTTTTCTAGTAAAAAATCTACGATCATAAGTTGAATGAGCCTGACCATTTATTGTTAAAATAATTGCTTCCGAAGCTTTTAGAAAATGTTCTTCTTTACCATCTTTAAATAACCAAATTTTTACATGAACAGTTCCTAACCCCTTAATTTTAAGATCTTCAGAAATAGGAAAGTCTTTTTCTATAAGATTATATATATCTGGATTGTTTGCTATTCTAGCTGTCATTCCAGTTAAAGTAGTCTCAGTTAGATCTCCTTTATAATTTCTAGCATCTACTAAACGGACAGGAATTGGCATATTGAATAATATTCTGTTTAAGCTATAATATAAATCAAAAGTAATTAAAGTTCTATCAGTTATATCATACTCATATAGCTTAATTAGAGTTCCATAATTTATTTTGTTCTTATATTTTCCAGACTTGCTATCAGGTAATATATCTAAGCTGTCAGCTTTAAAACTTGCAATTTTTTGATCTGGTGCAAAATATTCATAAACCGAAGATTTTTCTCCATCCTTGGGGCGCCTTCTTCTAACTAAAGTAAAGCCCCATTCATTATTTGAATTATCAATTTCAGGATGTTTTCGAGACATAACAAACTGATAATTTTTCTGACCACAAAAAGGAAGGGCACCAGTACCACCCATATTAAATCTACCCTGAACAAATAAAATTTTGTCTTTATTTGATTTATGTAAACTTAATAGAGTATCCGGAAAGTCTTCTGGTCTTTGCCCCTCACCTTTATCATAAATAATATAAGATGGATTTTGACGGGATCCTGTTGCAATCAAGTTTATTTTCTCAGCTAGTTTAGTTTGTTCTTTTGAACTAAGAAGAGAAATTTTACCATCTTGAATATTAAAGAACCTTTCAACTGCTTGGTTCATAGTTTTAGGCGCAGCATCACTACTAGGATCTATACCATTCTTTTTAGCTTCAGATATTAAAACTGCATCTATACTATTGACTATTTTTTCTACTAAAGCTAATGTAGAATCACTCTGTTGATTACCAATGGTACCAAAGTTATTGTCTAAGTCACCATAATTTCGCCAGTTATTATCATCAGCAAAAATTTCATGTTTATTTAAGATAGAATCAATTTCTTTTTCTGTTTCCGCTTTAATAAAGTCTATTGCTAATTTTTTATAATTAATTTGATTATCAAAATCTAGATTCATCTTTTGATAATTCATAACTACTCCTTTCTGCTAAAATCAGCTTGGCCTAATCAAATCAACATCTTTGATCTTCCACTTTTCAACCTTGCCTGATTCATTAATAACAATCAGATGATCATTTTTAATATCATAAACTTTTCCTGTTCTACCATCATAATTTTCTACAATATCATGTAGATCAAACTCATCAAAGTCTTCTTCATTACTTTCTCCAAAATCAAACTTAAGATTTAATTCTTCATTTTCAGTGATTTCTTTTTGGCTGCTGATAACTTGAAAACTATTAGAGTCAACTTCATCATTTTCATTATCCTTTACTTGATTATGCTCTTTTAATCTATCCTGATTCTCATTATCTATTTCAATTTGTTTAGACTCTTCTTCAAATTCTTTTTTTCTTTTTTGAGGTTTTATATTTAAAGAATTAAGTATTTTAATTACAGAACTCATTGCCTGGTCTGGATCATTATAAAAAGCAGAACCTGATACGCGCCAGAAGGTCCAGCCAACTCTTTCTAATTGATGCTGACGCATTTTATCAGCCCACCATTGTTCCGGTGGATGCCAGCGGTCACCATCACACTCTACAGCCAGTCTGTTGTTTTCTCCTTCAACAACCAGATCAATTCTATAAGCACCTACTTCTACCTGAGGTGTAACTTCATATCCGCGTTCAGTTAACCAGTCATAGACATCTTCTTCAAATACAGAATCACATTTTTTCTTTTTATTTTCATCTAAATCTTTTTCTGTAATTCCATTTTTAATATAATTCAATAATTTATAGCGCAGATCATCTGGATTGGTAAGATCAGTTCCCAATTGAACGGAATGGAATAAGATTAATTTATCTTTAGCCCGGCTGGTTGCAACATTAATTCGCTGTTCATAGGTTTTACCGGATAAAGCTCGATAATTATCATCCTGACCACCAACAACCATTGATAAAATAATTATATCTCTTTCATCACCCTGAAAATCATAAGCATCTCCAGCATGGAATCTTATTCTTTCCTGATCTTTAGTACTAATATAATTATCAATCAAATTATAAATGTGTTTGGCCTGATCTCTTCCGGTTAAAGAGATAACACCAAAGGTTTTATCTCGATATTTATCTTTTTTTATTAACTCTGCTATTTTTTTACAAATTGCTTCTGCCTCTACTTTATTAACTTTATTTTTTCTATAACCATCTTTTACATAAACATTTTCTAAAACAGGCTCTAATTTTTCGCTCTGAGCCGGATTTCTTAATGGAATTATTTTATTTTGATAAAAAAGATCATTATTAAAAGATATAATCTCAGGTAAACATCTAAAATGTTCTTTTAACATCAATTTCTTTGTCCCAAAAAATATTTCTGCTAACTCAAAAATACTAGTTTCTAAGTCAAAGTTATCACTAAAAGGAATATCACCTAAATAACGAGTAATATAATCTAAAACTTTCTGCTTATCTCTACCTACTGCAGAAGGAGTAATCTGTTTTTCATCTCCAACAATAATTGCTTTTTTAGCTCGCAAAAGGGCCAGTAAACTAGTTACATTAGATTGACTTGCCTCATCAATAATGACAACATCAAAAGTTGACATTTTTTTCACTGTTGTCTCAGAAACCTTATAGACAGGCATTATCCAGGCAGGTACAGAATCTCTAGCTTCTTTCATATATTTACGGGCTTTGGCAGCATATTTACTGGCATATTTACCATAACCCTTTCCAATTTTTTTGACCATACTTTTCCAGCTTTTTAAGGCCCCTATATTCTTTTGAGTAATATTATTGATCAAACTAATTTTGGTAGTCACTTCCACAATGTCTTCTTTTAATTCTCTAATCTTATCCTGATTTTCTTTAAGTTCAGCTTCTAATTTAGACATTTTCTCATTTTTATCTGCTATATCTTTTAGATAAGATTTTAGAATATTAAATTTCCAGGCTTCTTTCCAGTTATCTGGTTTAAGCTCATTAGAATCAATTTCAGAATCTAACCAATCTTGATACCAGAGAGGAGCTTCTTTTTTAAGAATCTCTAAATAACTTTTCATTTCCTGCAGCTTTTTTTGATCTTTATCTAATTTAACTAATTGATTATAATGTTCTCCCCAGCTATCTACATGATCTCTGAATTCTGCAAAATCTTTTTCTAAGATTTCAAACAATTTTAAAGCTGTAGGATGAACATTTTTATTTTTAAATTTCAATAAATATTCTTTTTGCTTGCTATATTTATCATCAGCCTGATTCAACTTTAAATTATCTATTTTAAGCTCTAAAACCTCTAATATATTTGTAAATTCTTTTTCTAGATTATTTAGAATTATTTTTCCAGAACCATAGATCACTTTATTTAATTTCATTTTTAATTGATTTTTTAAGGATTTATTATAGTTAAAGGCATTAACAATTTTGTTAACAATTGAATTCACTTTTTTCGCCTTGTCTTCTATTTTTATTTCAGGCAAATTATTATCTATAAAATTAGCAGCAAAATTATCCCATTTGACAATAAGTTCTTTTTGAATAATTTTGCTTTCAATATATGCTTTAATCTTTTTCCAAGTCTCTTTTGTTTCTGGAAGTTCCTGATTTAAACGGACAGATTTAATAGCCTCTTTCTGCCCCTTATCTAATAGACCAAAGAAGCTTAAAACATTCCAGGCATTTTTCCCATTTTCAACTCTCTCAAGAGCCTGATCAATAAACTTCTGATAACTCTCGTAATCATATTTATCATTAAGCTCTATATTATCTGTAAAACTTAATTTTTCTGCCTCTTTTTGCATTTTATTATTTAACTCATTTATTTCTTTTAAACTTTTTTCAATATTATCCATCTCTTTTTTATTGTTTTCAATAAACTCCAGAGCCCAGCTTTCTTCAATATCAGAATAAATCTCATTTACTTCTTGAGTAAAATTATATGCTTCTTTTAAATCATCTAAATTATTTTTTAACTCTAAGCCCTCAAAATATTTATTAATATCTGCTTCTTTTTTTGCAATTTCATACTTGTTTTCTGCAATCTTTTCAAATTCTGCTTTGGTTATTATTTGATTTAGATCAGGTAGCTTATAATTTACCAAATCTTCCAGATTATCTTCAATATCTTTTCTAATTTTTAAAGCTTCACTGAGACTTTCAGCTGAAGGAATATTTGTCGAATGTAGTTTTATGATCTCTTCAAATTTAGTTCTTTTTTCTTCTATTTCATAGGCAGGAAAATCATTAAACCATTCATATTTATGTTCTTCATTTTTAACAAATCTCTGAGCATCAGCTGGATATAATTCTTTATCCATTGGTTCTATAAATACTGCCTTATCAGCATTAGATAATTTTTTCATATCTGCTTTGATAGACTCTAATTTCTTTCTTTTATGTTCAAATGATTTTTCCAGATTTGATCTCTTTTCAAATAATTGGGCTTCAGATGAGTTGGAAACTATATTAGTGATATTATCTATTACTCTTTCCAGCCTCTTAATCCTGTCATCATCATTTGATAAAACAGTCATACTTAATTTTTCAACAGCATCAGGCAGCATATCAGATAACACTCTTAAAGCCTGTTCTTTTTCACTGGTCACTAATACTCTTTTCCCACTGGCGACAAAATGAGAGACAAGATTGGCAATCGTGTGACTTTTACCAGTACCAGGAGGTCCCTGGACTACAACTCCCTGACTCTGCTGCAGATAATCTAAAATTCGTACCTGTTCTTGGTTGATTTTCTTAGGAAATAAGACCTTCTTATCCAAAGTGCTGTCCCACTCGGTGTGGGTATCAATTTGACTGTGATCAATTTTTTTATCTTCCGGTGGAGTTAAAATTTGTTCTAAAATTGGATTATCAATAGCTGAAGCATTTTTTATTTCCTTTTTAAATTCATCAATATCCTTTATCTGTTCAACAATTGTTTTTTTGCGGGTAAATAAAAGCCAGCCGTCAAAAATTTTTAAATCCTGACTAATCTTAGCTGAATCTAATTTATCTATTTTTTTGACTTCCGCACCTGGAGCCAGTCCTTTTAAAAAATATAATAAATCAAGAAATCCCTCTTCAGTAGGATCTGAACTCACTAATTCATTGAAGACCTTTTTTATACTTTCTCTTTCTGACATAGATGTAAATTCTGAAAGTTGCTCGTCCTGTAACATCCAGCTTACATCATCTGGATATGTAATTTTTATTTCATTTGATTTACCATCATAATTAATAGTCATATTGTGGGTAATAACTGGATAATTGAGGAATGAATTATCTTTCTGCCACTGCATTAAACCATAACCAACTACAAACTCAATATTATCCTGATAATCCAGAGCTTTTCTTTCCTGGAATAACTTATTATAAATATCTCTGATTTTTAAAACCGGCTCAATTTCTTCTAACCAATTTTCTAATTTATTTACATACTTCTGATAGCTTTCAATTCTTTGATCCTCATCAGAAAAATATATCTCTTCTTCCTCTCCAGTTTCATTAACAACAGATTTTTTATTTATTTTAGTTGGCAGAATGTATTTATCATTTTCTTCAAATTCAATCCATCCTTTTAATATTTCTGGTATTTCCGGTCTCTCTGGCTCATCTGGCCTCTTAATTGTTATTACTGGAGGAGATAATTCTGTTTCTTTTTCTATAGTAATAAATTCTTCAGACTGAAACTGATATTCGTATAATAAAAGGTTGTTGTAGTTATCAACATTATAGGTTACCTTATAACTCAATCGAATGACTTCTTCTAAATATTTAAAAAGATTTAATCCATTTTTTACAATATCCTGCATATATCATCTCTCCAATATAATTATTTAATAAACTTTTTTACCTTCTTTTATAAACTTGCATTCATTATTTTTTATAACTCTAGTCTCATCTTGAGATACTTTAACTATCAGCTGTTTATCATTCCTTTCAATTACTTTTGCTCTTTCTCCATCGTTTAGTTCAACTATATCATTAATTTTTATTTGTCTTGCTTCTTTTTTCTTTTCATTCTTTTCTAATAGCGGCCTCTGAAAGTTAAATTCAAAAGTATTGCCACTTTTAATAACTTTTCTAAATTCATCATACATCGGGAAATCACCAATGCCACTAACTTCTAACCAGCCTTTAGTTCTGCTTAGAGCTACAAACAATTGGTTTCTTAAGGCAAAATTACTTTCATCTTCTGCAATTTTATCCAGACCAATTACATAGACCATATAAGCTTCATTACCCTTGGCTCTGTAAGTAGTTGTAAAGGTAACTCCACCCTCATTCCAAAATTTATTTCTATCTTCATTAGGAAATTTGGGATAAAAAATATTATTTTTCAGTGCTTTAGGAATATAAATATCAAATCCTTCTTTATTGAGCCTTTTAGCAGCTCTGACTTTTAGATTATATGCTTCTCTACTCTCTCCTAAAGCAATAACTAAAATATCTCTACTTGGTGAGAGGCCATCGACTTCAATATTATATTTTATTTTTTCCACTAAATTGTTAAGCTCTTCCTTACGAGTATTATAGCTGTTAAATTTTATAATATCATCCGGCCATAATTCCGGTACCCGGTTGGGAGTCATTTCTTTAGGACGATGTAAGACTACCTTCTGTCCTACTGGATTAAAGCTCCCTTCCTTTATTTCATAACCTATATTTTCCCAGTCTTCCTGAGTTGTATAGCCTCTAAGCATTCCGTCTTTTCTTAAAAGCCCCATTCCTATTGCATGAGCTGCAGTTAAAATTGGGCCAGGAGTCCTGTAGCATTTATTCATAATTTCACTTTTTCTAATTCCACCGGGATGAAAACCACTGACCAATCTTTTAAAATGCGGATCATCCCCAAATAGCTGTGGTGCAGTAGGTATATTTAGTGAATTCAGACTCTGTGCTTCATCATAAGCCCAGATCAGACGTTTATCCTTATCTTTATCGATTGTTTTTAAGCTCTGATAAGCAAGCCAGTAAAATGGCTGTTTATTCTCATATTTTATTTCTTCATTATCAACTACTAAATCCTGAGCTTCATCTATTAAAACTGCATCATAAATTTCTTTTATTTCAGCAACATCTTCCAACAAATATTTGCAGGCATGAACTAACTTTTCATTTGGGGCTCCATCTACTAATTTTTTTCTTCTAGCACTTAATGGTTTTTTACCATGAGCCTTACACAATTCTCTATAAAATCCTGGCTGATCCTTAGCTCCCCAGGCGTGTAATACTTGTAAATTATTATTATTTGGATCATATTCAACCTTGCCATTACTAAATCTTTTAAGCCATTTATTTACCTCTTCGATGACGCTATCATATAGGCTGCGGGTAAAAAATACTAAAGCTATTTTCCAGTCAGGATGTTTCAAATGCATATGAGCAGCTTTTTGAGCTAAAAGTACAGTTTTACCTGAACCAGCAATTCCTCTAATCCGCTGGGGACCGGGTGGTATTGTTTTACCAATTACCTCCTGCTGCATATCTACTTCATAAAGATCCTCTTTAATTTTCTGTTTTATCTGACTGCGCTTTTTCAATTTATCCGATTCATTAGTGGAATTAATATCTGTAGAACTTTGAACACTGTGAGTAATCTGACCTGTTAATATCATTAAGATATCATTCCAGGCTTCACTGCTCAACTTTTCATTTCCTGCTAAAGTATCAATTTCTTCAATTCTATTCAAAAATTTCTTCGGTGTTAATTGATCTTTAAAAATAATTTTTTTATCATCAAAGTCTTGTTCTAACCATTGCTCTTTAGTTATCTCAGGTAAAATCACTGCAGAACTCTCTTTAATTCTTCTTAGGTTTCTATTACCCTGATAAAGACCCTTTAGTTCATATAAGTTATCTTCAACTTTATAGATCACTTCCTGGCTGCTGCCATTTTTAAAATCCCAGCGCTCATACTGAGCATTAGTCAGTTCATCTAATTTAATATCAATTATTTCTAAGACTACAACACCTAAATCTTTATCAATTATTGTAATATCAGGTTCTTTATGTTTTTCGCCTCGTTTAGAAAAAAGCGGATAACGCCAGTAGGCAAGACACTGTCTGCCGCTAAAAGCTCTTCTTACAGCATCCCAGGAGTCTTTATAAGCTGGTGTTTTATCTTCAATAGTATCTGTAGTTATAAACTTATATTCTGAACTAATTTCAATGCTGTTATCTTTATTAATTTTAATAATATTATTTTCATCAGCATTAAATACTAAATTGCTGCTTATTTCTCTACTTTTTTCTTTTCTGCCTTCTATTTCCTGACTGTTCTGACTTTTCTTTAAATCATCTATTTCTTGCTGTAGTTCTTCAATCAGACTATCATATTTATTTTCAAGTGCTGTTAAGTCTGTTTTTTGCTCATCATTTTTTTCGGGAAGTTTAAATTCTTCTGCTTCGTAATTCCAGTCTCCATAAAGCTGCATAAACCAGACAGCAAGTTTATGGCTTAAAGAAAGCAGGGTTTTAGCAGTTTCAGTCGAATCTAAAGACTCATGTACACCTTTATTACCTTCAATTCTTAAAGTATGGAATACATCTTCAATTTCTCCTTGAATTAATTCTTCTCTTTCCAGTAATTTTAATTTATTAAAAAAACTGTTTTCTTCAGGTTCTTCTAAATTATCATAGGCATATATATAATCTACAATCTGTTCTGTAAACATCCTTAATTTGACAATTGTAGTATTTGGGTCCTGATATAAGTTTTCTTCTGCCAGTTCAGCTATTTCTGCTAAATTTGACCACTTAGTCTTTAAAAAAGAGAAATTACTCTGCATTTTAAACCACCTCATTCTAAATATTCTGTCGATTAAAGTCACACAAAGTCGCCATATACTTAAAATACTTTTATTTTCTATTTATTAAAATTCTCGATTTATCAGAATAAACCTTCTTAAAAACAAGAAGTTTTTACCTAATATTAATATAACACATTACTGTGCCACCATACTGTCGCAAACAGGTGTATATCAATTTTAACTAAAAAGAAAGCTCCCGCATAATGAGGGAGCTTTTACATATTGAGAATATTATTTATCATTTTTAAATCACAAAAACAATCTACGTCTTTTTTACACCTCTCTACTCCTCTACTACATTTATCTGGTCTTTTACACAAAATTTATATATATGATAATCTAAAAGTGACCCAGGATAATAATTTAAAATTGCCCTATTTAAATAGCTAAGCAAATAACATTCTCATAAGAAGAAAGCCTACTGAGGGTACTAACAAAGTTCCTAGACCTGTATAAAATGTTGCAGTCATCGCCCCATAAGGAACAAGTTCTTTATCTGTTGCAGCCAATCCACCAGCTACACCACTCGTTGTTCCAATTAAAGCTCCATATACCATAGCAGCAGTGGGATTATCTAGGTTAATCAAATCAGCAATAAATGGAGTTATTATCATAGTCAAAATAGACTTTACAAGACCTGCTGCTACCGATAAAGCAATTATATCTGAACTTACTCCTAGAGATGTTCCTGTTACAGGTCCAACTATAAATGTTACTGCTCCAGCACCTATTGTAGTTATTTCAGCTGGATTTGTATATCCTAGAATTCTGGCTATTAGGGCACCAACTATAAATGAAAATATAACACCAATAAAAAGAGAGATGACTCCAATCGGACCCGCTTTTTTTAAATTTTCAGTTTTTACACCATAAGCTGTTGAAATAATAGTATAATCTCTAATCATACTACCTCCAAGCAAACCCACACCTAATCCACTTGCTCCTCCAAAAATATATACATCAGCCAGACCACTATCACCGCCTGTTGTTCTTCCTCCTATATATGCCAGTATTAAACCCGTAATAATGGCCAAAGCAGAAGCAATTCTTTCTTCTCCTAACATTTTAGATATTTTTTTAGTAATTAACATAATAAAAGCTACTAAGGCAATTGCAATTATAAGATGATCTGCCCCCATAAAGGATTCTAAAGCTGCTTGAAACATTTATTATCACTCCTCTCTAATCATTTGTTTTTCTCAATTTTGAAATTAAAGGTACTAAAAACATGGCACCTATAGTTGCTACTCCTCCTGCTAACAAGGCAACAAATCCTCCTCTAAGAGCACCTACAACATTTAAGCGTGCAGCCATGGCTACAATTACAGGAATGTAAATAGCACTGAGAAATTTAACTCCCCGTTCAGTATTTTTATGGAGTGGTCTACCTTTTGATTTTAAATAATTTGTAGTAACCACCATTAAAAGCATAGCAATACCAACACCACCGACATCTCCGCCAACACCTATTAACTGACCTAAAATTCTACCTAAAAATGAACCAATTAACATAAACAAGGCCACATAACCCATTCCCAATATTTCCATTTAAGATCCTCCTTTTTCCGAGGGGGCATTACTGCCCCCTCAGATTATATTTATTGAACTACTTAATTATTTAACAACTTCATTATTTTTAAGATTTTCAATTTCTTCATTACTGTAATTCAACAACTTACTCAAAACCTCTTCTGTATTTTCGCCAAGTTTTGGAGCATGTGATCTTACTTCTCCAGGAGTCTTAGATAATTTCAATGGAGAACCAGCAATCTTCACTTTACCAATTCCAGGTTGTTCTACCTCTTTCATCATACCCCGATAATTAATATTGTCATCTTCAACTACTTTATCAACTGTATTTAGTGGTGAATATGGTAAACCATATTCTTCAAAAATGTCAATCCATTCCTTGGTAGTTTTAGATTTCATAACTTCTGCAAGAATTGGAATGAGTTCATCCTTATTTTCTGTTCTGAGACGATTTGTTTTAAATTTAGGATGATCTGTTAATTCTTCTTTATCAATTGCCTTACAGAAGTCCTTCCACAATTTATCGTTACCAATAGGAGTAATTATCCAGTCATCTTTTGTTTCAAAAGATTGGAAAGGAACAATAGTGGGATGAGCTCCACCTAATGGACCTGGAATTTCACCATTTATAGTATAGCGAACTACAGCATTTTCAAGAACAGAAACTAATCCATCTACCATAGATATATCGACATGTTGACCTTCACCGGTCTTTTCTCTGTATTGTAAAGCTGCCAGTATTCCTATAGCTCCCTGGTGTCCTGCAAAAATATCTCCAACAGAAGATCCAACTCTACAGGGAGGTCCTCCTACTGGACCAGTAATACTCATTAGTCCACTATATGCCTGGGCTACCATGTCATAAGCTGGTTTTGTAGCATATTCTGGTAAAGCGTCATGTCCAAAACCACATATTGAACAATAAATAATATCTGACTTAATTTCTTTCATATCTTCATAGGAAAAACCTAATTTTTTCATAGTTGTTGGACGAAAGTTTTCCACTACAACATCTGATTTTTTGATCAGTTCAGTAAGTATTTTTTTACCTTCTTCAGTCTTTAAATTAATACAAGTACTCTTTTTATTACGGTTAACACTTATAAAATATCCACTCTGAATTTCATCACCTTTTTCAGCAAATGGTCCAAATTCTCTTGAATCATCACCAAAAGGTGGCTCAACCTTTATAACTTCTGCTCCTAAATCAGCCAGAATCATTGTACAAAACGGAGCTGCTAGAACATGGCCAAGGTCTACTACTCTAATTCCTTCTAAAGCTTTCATATATTTTCCCCCTTAAATAATTTAAGTACTGTAAAATCTTTTTGAACATTTTTCTTATATACTGAACAATTCTTATAAAATATTTTTTACATATCAACACCTCCTTCAGCTGCATAATTATCTAAAACAAAAATGATTTACATACTACTAAAATCATTTAATTAACCAAAAATGGAAATCATTACTCCAGATTCTCTAAATAAATTTCCTAACATAAGCATGCAATTATAGGTGCTTTTTATTTAAATTAAGACTAAATATTTAATTTTGATATATTGAAATGATTTTTCACGGAAAAAATCTAAAAAGAACTAATAACATCTCTATTTAAAGCTTTAATGATCTCCGTACTCCACCTGACAGTATTTTTGTAATCTTCAAAAGAGGAAATCCCGTAATGGGTGTGGGCATACCTAGCCGGTACTCCTATAATAATAGTTGGTATTCCGGAACTGCTTAAAGCTATTTTGCCTCCATCATTACCTCCACCAACCCTCACTGCATCCTGAAAAGGTATATCATTTTTTTTAGCTGTCCGGCGGGCAAATTTTGTAAATCTCGGACTTGCTATAACAGAAACATCTATATGCCTTATCTGTGGACCACTTTTTAATTTTGCCTGAGCATCATATTCATCCTTAAATGTATCATCAGCCGGTGTACCTTCAAAAACAACTGCCAGATCTGGTTTAACAGTTCGCGCCGTAATTTCTGCTCCCCTTGTACCAACTTCTTCCTGAGCCGATAGTGCACCAACAATATTTATATCCAGCTGATCATCTTTTAACTCTTTCATTATTTCAACCACACAGGCGGTACCCAGCCTGTTGTCAAAAGCTTTACCTGTCATAATTTCTCTATCTTCATCATATTCAAACTCAACATCGGGGATAATGGGAGCACCGGCTTCTATCCGGTAATCTCTCAAAACTTCTTCCCTGTTTACAGCTCCAATATCAATTACCATCTCATTAATTTTAATAACCTTATTTTTTTCTTCATCTGTCATAAAATGAGGTGGTTTTGATGCTACAATACCTTTAACATATTTCCCATCTTTATTTCTGATTCTAACCTTATGTGCCAGCACATTCTGCGAATACCAGCCGCCGATTGTAATAAATTTAAGAGTACCATTTTTGTTGATCGATTTGACCATAAATCCTATTTCATCTGAGTGTCCATCCAGCATCAGCACCGGCTTTGTTTTATCAAAGTTTTTATGATACAGATAAAGATTTCTCAGCTTGTCTTCTTTAACCATAAGGTCATCTCCGACATAATCCCTGATCACCTCAAGAACCTCATCTTCAAATCCAGAAATACCATTTGCATTGGAAAGATCTTCAATTAAATCAATAGATTTCACATAAATCCCACCTTTTTATTTAAATTTAATAAATACAAAGCAGTTAAGCTGCTGCAGTTCAAAAAACTTCTCCCTGATAGATCTGTCAAAGAGAAGTTTTTCAGCGCGAAAGATTTTAACATCCATATCATCAGCTAAAAATTCGAACTTAACCTCCCTGTAATCTTTTGAATAAATTTTCCCTTGAATGCTGCCTTAGTTTATTATATATCTTAACTCAGTATCCTACAAATTGGAAGACGGGAGAAAAATTTTTATTCTTAAATATACCTCATAGGAATAATGGGTAAAAATTATTAAAACTGACAAAGGAAAGTTCACATTCGTGAAAATTTCTTGACAAACAATAAATCAAATAATATGTTTAATGTAAATACTATATACCCATACGGGGTAGTATCAGATAGCTTTAATTTTGCTTTTGAAAATACACAGTGAAGAAGTCAGGGAGGTGAAGATGGAAGGTAACACTTCCTTTCTAGGTGTAGAAGGTTGTGACTTCTCAATTACTATTTACTAGCTCAGAGGAGGCGATTCCTTCATTTTATGCAGATTCCTAACCTGACAATTATGATAACTATTAATATTTTTAAAAAAACTATTAGATTTGACGTAACGTA
The DNA here is from genome assembly GCF_003338615.1 of Halanaerobium sp. DL-01. Lineage (NCBI taxonomy): Bacteria > Bacillati > Bacillota > Clostridia > Halanaerobiales > Halanaerobiaceae > Halanaerobium > Halanaerobium sp. DL-01. The sequence continues at coordinate 12,517 of NZ_QPJN01000016.1, read as the reverse complement.
ATATTAGTGAGGAGGTGAAAGCATGACAAGCAAAAAAATTATAAGAGAAAAAGGATATAAGTTCAGGCTATATCCTAATAAAAAACAAAAAATATTAATAAATAAATCAGTTGGTTGTACAAGGTATGTATATAACCATTTTCTTGCAAAAGCTAAAGAAGATAAATATAAAACATATACTGAATATTCTAAGCAGCTAACACAATTAAAAAGAGAATTAATGTGGCTTAAAGAGCCAGATAAATTTTGCTTTACAAAATGCTCTTAAAGATTTAGATAAAGCTTTTAATAATTTTTTTAGCGGCAAATATAATTTTCCCCAGTTTAAATCTAAAAAGAATATTAAAAATTCTTATCGAACTAATAAGTTTATTCGAAAAAGTGGAACTACCAATATTGAAATAAAGGATAATAAGATTAAGCTGCCTAAATTGGGATGGGTTAAATTCAGTAAATCTCAAAAAGTTAAAGGCAAAATATTAGAAAGTGGAAGTGTCCTGAATGTGGAAAAGTACACGATAGAGATATTAATGCTAGCAAAAACATCTTAGATGAAGGTTTAAAAATACAAAAGGCAAGTTAGAGGATATACTGTTGGGCTAACAGGATTTTAAGCCTGTGGAGATGGTGGATTACTACTTCTAAGAAGCAGGAATCCTCGGGGGCTTGCCCCGAGGAGGGTCAAAACCTGTTTTTCAATGCTCCGGCCGTGATAGCAGTTTCTGCAGAATCTCCGGTAAATGCTGCACTTGCATCCGGAAACATGGAATTGATGGCAAATGCACTAAATTTGGGAGTCGTATTCAGCGGCTTTTCTGTAACAGCTGCAGAAGATAATCAGGAAATTAAAGATTTTCTCAACCTTAAAGAAAACAAAGTGCTCGTGACAGTTATGATAATCGGTTATCCTGATGTTGAATATCAGCGAACTGTACCCAGAAAAAAAGCTGATGTAAAGTGGAAATAAAAGGCCGAAATAACTTTCCTCAGAGCCTGTGGCAGAATAATATGCCTTATTCCCTCCCATTTTGTCATACCAAGAGAAAGGACAGCCTTCATCTGTGATCCTCCTACAGACTGAATTGCACCTCTGTAAATCTGAGACTGATATGCAGCTGTTCCTTCCAAAAGATACGGTAAAGCCTCCTGCACTATTTTTTATACGGGTCTGCTGCCTGGCCCTGTATGAAGCTGCCGTTCAAATCAACAAAATTCAATTTCTGCTGTGGCCACATTTCTACTTCCGGCAGTTCTTCCTGCGGAACACCTGTAAAATATGACAATTTAACTCTATCTGCATAAAGTGGTGCCATTATTTCTGCTGTAATAGAAAATTTAAAATATCCCTGCAGTACTTCATTCAGCTTTCTTCCATCCAATTTTTCCAGCATATAATTGTAGGCACTGCTGCTGTCAGCTGATGTTTTAAGCAGAGCTTCCAAAATAATAATTGAGTCTTTATTTACTTCTTTTAGCTGTGGATAAAAATCAGCTGGATATTTTTCCGCCAGTTTTTCCAGCTCTTCAATACTTTTTCTGGTCAAATGGTTGTGTCCACTTCTAAAAGCAAGCAGTCCATAGTCAAATATCCTATTTGTCAGCTTTGCCACTGCTGAATTTTCTCTATATCCTTCTACAAGTCTAAAATAAGCATCTTCTTTATAATCACCTTCTGCATCAGCACTTATAAATGTTAATCCAATTTGATCACCGGGAGATTTTTCTTCTAAAAGCCAGAATAATTCCTCCTGATTTTCTGGATACTGCTCATCAAATAATAATATGTGGTCACCAACTTCCATTCCGGCCTCTTCAGCTGGAGTACCTGCAGTAACTGATTTGATCTTCCACTGATTATTTTTCAGCTCAGGAATAAATCCGAGTTTGGCTGTTTTCTCCTGATTTAAAATAACTTCTTTTTGATAGCGGAAAATTTCTGCCAGCTGATAAACTTCTATAGTCCCCAGCATATTATAAAGCTGATCAAGTCTGGCCATATTTCGGGCTGTTAAAGGATCGGTCTTAACAGCCTCTATATATTTATTATAACCCTGATCAACAAAGCCAACATTGATAAGTTCAAGACTTTCTTTGTATAATGCTTCTGCTTTTTCTCTTTTTTTCTGTCTTTCTGCCACCATTTTTGCCAGCTTTTTATCTCGCTCTGCTGCCAGAGCTTCTTTTTCAGCTTCTGCCTGTTTTGCTGCTTCATATTCTTCCTGATCTTCTGCTTCAATATAATGGAGCCCATCTCTGGCAGCGATCACCCATTCATCAGTATCATATAAATAGCTTATTCCATAAATCTTCTCATCAAATGTTAGTTTTTTATTTTTCACTGCTTTTTTTGCATATTCAGCAGAATCACTTTCGGTCAGCAGTACCTCATAAAAAGCATTTCTACTGTAAAGTCCTACCAGCCAGTTTTTATAAAATTTTCCGTCAACTAAATCTTCACTTGCATAAAACTTAATTCTCTCTTCAAAATTTAGATCTTCAATTCTTTTTTCTTTCAAATTAAATAATTTATGGCTGTCATAGGTGTGCAGAAATGCATATTTGCCAACCCCATCGAAATATAGGTCAAATACATAATCTGCTGTTACATCATTTTTTTGGGCGGCATTAAAATCATTTATTACCTCTAAACTTTCTGCATCAATCAGTGCCACCGTATAATAATCTCCAGGGTCTGCATATAAATACCCTTTTATTATTAAATAACGGCCATCAGGAGAATAATCAAGACCTTTATATATATATCTTCCTGAAGCATTATTTTTAATTAAATTAATCCTTTCTCTAGTAACAACTTTACTTTTCCGGCTGATTGACCACTTATTATAATAAACATCATCTGAGCGAGAACTATAAATTCCCGAAATATATTTATTATCAGGGCTTATTGCGATATAATATCCTTCATCAGAGTTTGATATTGGTAAAGTAGAAATAAAATTGAAATTATCCCCCTGATATAAATAAATATTATTTTCTCTGTGTATAGCTATTAGACTTCCATCAGGAGATAATGCCATATTATAATTCTCTCTATAGGATCGGCCGCCTGTATCTACAAAAGTATTAAAATTTAAACTGTCAATAAATTTATATACTCCGTTTTTGAGCCGATAAAGACTGAATTTGTGATAATCTCTTGACTGCCTATTCCCATTGACTGTTCTGTGACCTTTATCATAACTTTCAACTAAGACAAGAGTTTTTCCATTCTGACTGAAAATAGCATCATTAAAACCGCCCATCCTTTTTGTGAATGATTCACCACTAGTATAGGTGAAAATCTTAGTTTTCTCTTTGGTAACAATTTCGATAATTTTATTCTCTTCTTTTTTTCTTTCATCTCTGATTTTTTTTGTAACTGCAATTTTTTTAGTTTCATTTTTAGCACTGCTGTTAGATTGTCCATTTTTATCAGAATTACCAGTATCAGCAGTTAAAGTCTCTCCAGTTTCTTCTTCCCACCTGCTTTTAGCTTTATATAACTCTGCCAACAGCAGTGGATTCACCTCGGAGTTCTGTGCTATCTGGTAGGCATTTTGTCCCTTAGAATTGGTAATAGAAATATCTGCACCATTATTAAGCAGCAGTTTGACCAGATCAATATTATCTGTCCTTACAGCCATAATGAGGGGATAGGTTTCCTTTCCCTGATATGTTAGCTTTAGATTTGGGTCTCCTCCCTGCTCCACATAATTTTTAATCTGATCAATATTATTATCCACTACAGCCTGAATAAATTCTGAACCACCCATCACTGTATTATTAGATTTACCTTCTACTGCAGTACAGATAGTAAAAGAAAAAACAATTAATGAAATAAAAATAAATAGTGACATTTTTAAAAATATGTTCCTGCCTAATTCTTTTCTGCTCATCTGCTGACCTCCTAAAAAAATTATTTTAGTACAATTATGGTATAATTCTACATTTGTTAAAATAATCCTGCTGTATTTTTAGAAAAAAAAGATAGGTACCGGGTACATAAAAAGGAAATAGTACCGGGTACAAGTGAAAAATTTCATTTGTACCCGGTACTATTGTTCTGTTGGGATATCCCGGCCTGAATGTTAAGTATTTAATTTTAATTAGTTGATAAATTGTTCAGAAAATTTATGTACCTTATTTTTTAGTTCTTTAAGAGTTTTTTCATCATCTGAAGCTTTTAATGCTTCAAATATAAATTCAGCTATTTTTTTCATATCTTTTTCTTTCATACCCCTGGTAGTAACTGCAGGTGTACCTATTCTGATTCCACTTGTTACAAATGGACTCCTTGTCTCAAAGGGAATTGTATTTTTGTTAACTGTAATTCCAATTTTATCCAGCGCCTCTTCTGCTTCCTTACCTGTTATATTCATATTGGTTAAATCCACAAGCATAAGGTGATTATCAGTTCCACCAGAAACCAGCCGCATACCATGTGATTTTAATTCATGAGCTAAAGTTTGTGCATTATCAATAATCTGCTGCTGGTAATCCATAAATTCATCTGTCAGTGCTTCTTTAAAACCAACTGCTTTTGCTGCTATTATGTGCATTAGAGGACCACCCTGCAGGCCCGGGAAAATTGCCTTATCAATATCTTTTGCATATTCTTTTTTGCAGAGAATCATTCCTCCTCTGGTACCTCTAAGTGTCTTGTGAGTTGTGGTTGTCACAAAATCAGCCTCTTCTACTGGATTAGGATGCAGTCCAACAGCTACCAGACCAGCAATATGTGCCATATCTACCATAAATAATGCTCCAACTGAATCAGCAATATCTTTGAATTTTTTAAAATCAATCACACGCGGATATGCACTTGCGCCAGCAACAATTAATTTTGGTTTATGTTCTACTGCTAAAGATTGGACCTGATCATAATCTATAATTTCTTCTTCTTTTGTTACTCCATAATGGACAAAGTTAAAGTATTTACCGGATATATTAACTGGACTCCCATGAGATAAATGTCCACCGTGAGTTAAATCCATAGCCAGAATAGTTCCACCAACTGGAACATGTGATAAATAAACAGCCTGATTTGCCTGAGATCCTGAATGAGGCTGCACATTTGCATGTTCTGCATTATAGAGTTCTTTTGCTCTTTTTATTGCCAGTTCTTCTGCTTTATCTATTACTTCACAGCCGCCGTAATATCTTTTATGAGGATATCCTTCTGCATATTTATTAGTTAATATAGAACCAGCTGCTTCCATTACAGCTTCACTAACAAAATTTTCGGATGCAATAAGTTCAATATTTTTAGCCTGACGATTTTTTTCTTCAGCAATTATATCAACCATTTCCGGATCAACCTTTTTTAAATTATGCATAAATTTCATCTCCTTATTTTGACCATATGAACCTTAAAATTTTAAAAAATGATTCTAACTAAATTAAAAATTTATATTTAGGACAAATGTCCTGGTATTATATATTCTAAAAAACACTAATACTACGAATTATCTAAATCAACCTTTTTTGCATTACGCTGCATTTACCCCTTCTCTACTTTTTTTCCGCAGTGAATCAACTATTATAGCAATTGCTCCATCACCAGTAACATTACATGCTGTTCCAAAACTATCCTGAGCCAGATAAAGTCCAATCATTAACGCAGTTGCACCTTCACCAAAGCCAAGAATGGAGGTTAGAAGGCCTAAAGCAGCCATTACTGCCCCACCAGGAACTCCAGGTGCAGCAATCATCGTTACACCAAGTAGAACTATAAAATGAAAGAAATGTCCAAATACTGGTGTTCCCCCCTGGATTAATACTACTGCAATGGCACAGGTTGTTAATGTAATTGTACTTCCTGCTAAATGAACTGTAGCACCTAAGGGAATAACAAAATCAGCAACTCGTTCACTAATATTATTCTTTTTCGCACTTTTTAAAGTTACTGGGATTGTTGCTGCACTCGACATAGTACCAATAGCAGTCGTATAAGCTGGAATCATATTTTTTAAACTTGTAAATGGATTTTTACCAGAAAATCCACCAGCAATTGAGAACAGTAGTACCAAATAACCAAGATGCATTGCTATAATTAAGGCAAATACCCTACCAAAGACACTAAGGGTTTGAAATGCAGTCCCGGAATGTGCCATATTTGCAAATACACCGGCAATATGAAATGGTAAAAATGGTATAATTACTTTTTCAATAACTAATACTATTATCTCTCTAAATTCATTCATAAATCCATACAGGTTTTGAAGATTTTTTTGAGATCTAATATAATTTATACCCAGACCAATTATAAAAGCAGTTACAAGTGCTGTCATCACACCAAGTAATGGTGGAATTTCCAATTTTAAATATGGCTCCAATCCCCCTTCTTCAGGATTAGCAACAGAAGCACTTTTTACAATAGCAGGTACTATTCTGCTTGCAATTAAATAAGCAATTGTACCTGCAGTAATAGTAGACCCATAAGCAATTAAAACTGTGGAACCTAAAAGTTTACCTGCTTTATCACCAAGTTCTGCAATTCCAGGAATAATAAATGCTAAAATTACAAAGGGAACAATATAATTTAAAAATTCTCCAAAAATATGAGTAAATGTGTAAATCAGTCTAGACATCCAGGTAGGAAAAATCATACCAATTATTATACCTATTATAATACCTATCAATAACCTGGGAACCAAACCTAATTTTTTCATTAATTAGACACCCCTTAAAATATTTTGATTTTACTGTATTTTAATTAACTAAAATAGAAAAGGAAGCTTCTAGTTTATTAAAATATAAATAAAATGTTTCTAACTAACTATTATATATGTTATTTTAGAATTTTCTTTCTTTTCTATTATTTAAGTACCCCTTTCTTATTGAATTTTCTACTTCAATAAGAAAGGAGTTTTAAATTTGTTGATTATAAAATTTTTTAGAATTAATTTTATCTAAATTAAATCCATTTCTTTACCTACCTTTTTGAACTTTTCTACAGCATATTCCAGATCATCACTGCTGTGAACAGCTGAAATCATAACCCTTATTCTTGCTTTCCCTTTCGGTACAGTTGGGTAACCGATCGACTGTGCAAATATTTTTTCTTCAAATAGTCTGTCACTCAATTCCTGAGCAGTTTTTGCATCACCTATCATAACCGGTGTAATAGGAGTTTCGCTGTGGCCTACATCAAAACCAGCTTCTTTTAATTTTTCTTTAAATTTATCACCATTTTCCCAGAGTTTACTGACTAATTTATCATCTCTCTGCAAAATTTCTACTGCTTTAATTGTTGCTGCTATATCTGGTGGTGTAACTGCAGAACTAAACAAGAATGGTCTTCCCTGCTGTTTTAAATACTCTTTAAGTACTTTACTTCCAGCAACACATCCACCAACTGTTCCAATTGCTTTAGAAAAAGTTCCTACTTCAATATCCACTTCTCCATGAAGATTAAAGTGATCAACAATACCGCGTCCGTGAGACCCTAAAACACCTTCACCATGAGCATCATCAACCATAACTAAAGCATTATATTTTTTACCTAACTCAACGATATCTGCCAGTGGAGCAATGTCTCCATCCATGCTGAAAACACCATCTGTCACAATTAATTTTCTCCCCTTACAATCTGACTGCAGAACCTCTTCCAATGATTTCATATCTACGTGGTTATAGACTTTTACTTCAGCACCAGAAAGACGGGTTCCATCAATTATACTGGCATGATTTAATTCATCACTAATTATAGTATCTTCTCTGCCAACAAGTGCAGGTATTACAGCTAAATTGGCATTAAAACCGGATTGAAAAGTTAAAACAGCCTCTGTTTTTTTAAACTCTGCAAGCTTTTTTTCGAGTTCATTGTGCAGTGTCATAGTTCCAGCAATACTCCTTACAGCACCGGGACCAATTCCAAATTTATTGAGAGCATCCTGAGCAACTTTAACAATTTCTTTGTGATTTGCCAGTCCCAGATAATTATTCGAACTGAAATTTAAAACTTCTTCTCCGTTAATTTCCAGCCATGCTCCCTGTGGACTCTCTAAAGTTTTTATTTTATTATATAGTCCTTCTTTTTTTAAATCTGAAATTCTATTTTGTAATTCTCTTTGAAATTCGGTATTCATAAAAATTCCTCCTCAGGGTTTCAAAATTATTTTACCACAGTTTCCTTCTTCCATTAGCTTCATACCCTTTTCAAAATCTTCTAATGAAAAGGTATGAGTAATCAAAGGACTGAGATCAACAAGTTCTTCTTTCAGCAGACGTTTTGCGGTATACCATGTATTAAACATTTTTCTGCCGGTTATACCGTGCAGATCTATACCTTTAAAAACTACATCATCGGTTAAATTTAAATCAACACTGCCGTCCGGCAGACCTAATACAGCCATACTTCCACCGGGAGTAATTGATTTCAGTGAGTGCTTTAAAGCATTCTCATTTCCGGACATCTCTGCTGCAAAATCAACCCCTATTCCATTAGTATTATCCATAACTACATTTTCTAAATTACTGCTGGTAGGATCAACAACAATATCAGCTCCCATTTTTTCCGCAAGTTCTTTTCTGTAATCATTAATTTCACTCACTATAATAATGGCTGCTCCAAATGCTCTGGCAACAGCTATGGCAAGCAGACCTACCGGTCCTGCTCCGGTAATTAAAATATTTTTTCCGGCTACATTGCCAGCACTTATAGTATCTATAGCATTTCCCATCGGTTCCTGCAGAGAAGCAAATTCAGGAGGAATAGAATCATCATTTTCCCACACATCGACTTTATTTATAACTGCATATTTAGCAAATACACCATCTGTGTGTACTCCTAAAATTTTCATATCATTACATATATGTCTTTTACCTGTTTTGCACTGATAACAATGTCCACATGGAATATGTGTTTCTGCTGATATAAAGTCCCCAATCTCTACATTTTCAACTCTTTCACCTTTTTCTATAACTTTACCTGCAAGTTCATGTCCCATTATCTGTGGTACTTTAATGTTTTGCTGTGCCCAATTATTCCATTCATAAATATGAAGATCTGTTCCACATATTGAAGTACTTTCCACTTCTACTAAAACCTGTTCAGGACCACAATTCGGAATATCAACCTCCTTTAATACAGCACCTTTTCCAGGTTTATCCTTGACAACAGCTTTCATTTTTTTGCACATAAAAACACCCTTTTCTATTTCTAAACTTTATTAACCCAAACTTATTACTTATACATGTAAAAAGGCCGGGGAAATATATCTCCCGGCCCAGAGCCCTAGTTCTTAAATTATAATTTTCAGTATGTAACAATATTCTGATACTTCTGGCAAAAGTAACAGTGATAAATTTACACAAACTAATTAATATGATATAATTTGTCAGAGAGTGTTTGACTAACAGAACAGTGGCAGCTGTAATCTGTTACCCCACATTTTAATTATTTAAACTTAATCCCTCCTTTCTTAATTTTAAGAGTTCGGGGAAGAACTCTGTCCTTTTATAGTCTTTAATCTATTTTTTTATCTACTGCTGCAGTTTAGTATTACAACAATTTTGTTCTTAATTACCACATTTTAATTATATTATAGTGTCAATTCAGAACTTTGTCAAGTCAAATTACATAAATTTTCTTTTTTATTTAATCCTTCGACAAAATCAGAGGTGTTTTTATGTCTTTTGGTAAAAACCTAAAAAAAATGAGAAAAAAACGCGGTTTAACACAAAAAGAATTGGCAGAGCTGGTGGGAATAAAAAGATCAACTGTGGCCGGTTATGAGAGCAAAAATCAGGAGCCTTCTTATGAAATTCTCAAAAAAATTTCTGATACATTACAGTGCAGTATTGACACACTGCTGGATTTTAATGAAAAAAATGCTGTTAAAGAAAAATCCCTGCTGAAAGAAATAACTGACAATAAAGAGCTGGAACAGCTGGTGGATTACCTTAAAGAAATGGATTCTAAAGATATTAGTTTTTACAGAAAGCTGATAGAATTTATTGAAGCAGAAAAAAATTGAATATAAAAAAAGCCTGCTTAATGAGGAAATAGGCTCTTAACTGTTTAGTGTGGATAACCTAAATGGTATATATTAACATTAGTGGTAACGTAAAATTTAAATACACCCTCAAGTCAGCCTGAATTTTAATATTAAATAAATGCTTTAAATAAATCAAATTCAAGTTTACCACACTGTAAATATATAGCTGTCATGAAATTATTAAAATTCCTGAACCCTCTGGCTTTTCTCTTTCTGGTCTAAACAATACTGTTTAAACCCTCTAATATACCATTATTGATTCGGCTTTCAATATCGTTTATTATCCCCTGCCAGTGTCTATAGATAAATCAGCCTATCTCAACCATTGGTTCCAGCTGGCTGCAAATCGCCCAGAGTTATTATTTCTTCAGATAACTTGCTGCTATTGTGAGATCATCTATATTCCAGAATTTCTGCAGAAATAATCTAAGATTATAGGCTCTCATTGTTTTTAAATTCATTTCGGATAGTGATTTTAGTTTCTTTTTCTGCCCTTTAATTAAATTCTTCTTGTATTTAAGACAGATGTGCATTGTCTTTTGAGTTCTTTATTATCAAACTGCTTATTCTGTTCATTGCATCTTACCTGATCAACATCTTAATTTACAGCTTTCATTACATGGAATTTATGCAAACCAATTTTATCAATGGAAAAAAACGTTTTATTGAATCTGCAATCTGCATCCAGTGTATAAGAATGTCTATAGAAAAGAAATCTATCAGAAATTTTATGAAGCTAAAGAAAATATAGAAAATTTCATTGACTATTACAATTCTGAAAGATTAATAGATTAATAATATCAGATCAAAAATATAATGGTAAAACCGATAAAATTATAGATAAAAGAAGAAGCATTAGCTTGCTATTTATAGAAGAAAACGTCTCAACCAAAAAAACCAACAGCTGCATCAATTCCCAGGACTACAAAAGTATTTTGAAATTTACTGAACTTATCAGAAACAATACAATTAATTACTAAATCCAGGTTCCACTATCTAAATCAATAGCATCATTTAGTTTTGCTACAAGAGAAGTTACTGCAAGATCTCCTGTTACATTATTCATAGTCCTTATTCTATCTAAAATAGGATCTATTCCTGCCACAAAACCAACAACCTCTAATGGAAGGCCTAACTGTGTTAAAACCATAGTTAGCATAATTAAACCACTACCAGGCACACCTGCAGTACCAATACTCGCCAGGGTTGCTGTTAAAACAATGGTCATCTGTTCTCCTATTGTTAATGCCTGCCCGATTAAATTGGCAGCAAATATAGCTGCTACACCTTGATACATTGCTGTACCATCCATATTAATTGTTGCACCCAAAGGAAGTGTAAAACTATAAACAGATTCATCAATTTTTAAATTATTTTCAGCATCATTCATTGTCACAGGCAAAGTTCCACTACTAGAACGAATACTCAAAGCAGTCAGCATTGTATTTTTGGAACCATTTAAAAAAGATAGTGGTGATTTTCTTAAAAAGCCTATTACTATTATTAAAAGATATGTAATTGAAATATGAACTATTACAGCTAATAGTAAAGAAAAAATTAATTTTGCAAAGGGAATAATTACATTTAATCCTGATTCCCCAAAAACTCCAGCCATTAAAGCAAATATACCTAATACCCCATATTCCATAATTCCCCATACTATTTTGAACATTACTTCTGAAATTGTTTCCACAAGATCAAATAATAATTCAGCAATTTTTTTAATTTTAGCTTTTCCACTTTCTTTTACTATAGCCAAAGCTATTCCAAAAATAATTGCAAAAAATATTGTCTGTAATACATTTCCTTCCGCCATTGCTCCTACAACATTATCTGGGAAAATATTCATAATAACATGCTGAAAACCAGGAGCTTTTTCAGCCGATATCTCAGCACTGGTTTTAAGAGTTAAACCAATACCTGGATCAATAAGATTTGCCATAAACAATCCAATTAATATAGCTATAGCTGTAGTCAAACTATAAAATAAAACAGTTTGAATACCAATTCTACCAAGTCTAGAAGGACTTAATTTCTTCATTCCCATTATTAAAGTAAAAAATATAATTGGAATAACAATCATTTTAAGTAATTTGATAAAAATATCTCCTAAAAATTTTATGGAAACCATTGCTTCTCCAAAAATAAGTCCCATTATAGAACCTAGAATAAAAGATACTGCAATTCTGTAAACTAATGGAATTGAGCGATACTTTTGCCATAAAGTTTTTTCTTTTTGCATTTCAATATTACTCCTTTCTTCAATAATATTTATGCTGAACATTTACTCTTATTATTAAATTTACTTTAAAAAAATTGGTTCTTTCAGGAAAATTAACTATTTTCAAATAATTTAAAATTCAATTTTTATTTATTAAGTAATTATATTTTCCATTATAATTCGGATTCCTCACAGTTTAGGAGATTTTTCCCAGCAATACCTGGTTCTGTCATTTCAAATGGATTTAGAATTTCCTCAAGCTCTTCTTCGCTCAAAATCCCCTGTTCCAGAATAA
>NZ_QPJN01000015.1:0-59184 GCF_003338615.1 Halanaerobium sp. DL-01 | reverse complement strand
TTACTCCAATAGCTATGGAAGAAGGACTGCGTTTTGCAATCCGTGAAGGTGGCCACACAGTTGGTGCCGGAGTTGTTACCGAAATTATTGAGTAAGTATTAAAAAGCAGAGGAGCTGCTCTCCTCTCTTTTTCTATGCTGCTTATATACAGCCAAAACCGGATAGATAAAGGAGGTAAGCAAATGGCAAAACATGAAAAGATAAGGATTCGCCTAAAAGCTTATGAACATGAGCTTCTGGATCAGTCAGCCCAGAAAATTGTTTCTACTGCTGAAAGAACAGGAGCTAACGTATCTGGCCCTGTGCCTCTTCCAACAGAGAAGGAAGTATTTACTGTACTTCGTTCACCTCATGTTCATAAAGATTCAAGAGAACAATTTGAAATGCGGACTCATAAAAGGTTGATCGATATTTTAGATCCTACTTCAAAGACCGTTGATTCATTAATGAGACTTGATTTGCCCGCAGGAGTAAATATAGAAATTAAACTTTAATGTCAGGAGGTGTATTAGGCCATGGCAAAAACTATAATTGCTAAAAAACTGGGAATGACTCAGTATTTTAAGGATAATGGTGAAGTCGTACCTGTAACAGTAGTAGAAGCCGGTCCCTGTGTTGTTACACAGGTAAAAACTACTGAAAAGGACGGCTATAATGCAGTACAGCTGGGTTTTGGAGAAGTTAAAACTCAGAGGCTGAACAAACCCATAAAAGGCCAATTTGAAAGCAGAGATATAGAAGCAAAAAGGCATCTTAGAGAATTTAAAAATAATGATATGGATGTTAGTGAAGGTAGTGAGATAACTGTAGATATTTTTGAGGCCGGTGAGCTGGTAAATGTAACTGGTATTTCAAAAGGTAAAGGTTTTGCAGGAAATATTAAGCGCTGGAATCACAATACAGGTCCAAAATCACATGGTTCACATTTTCATCGTGCACCAGGTTCAATTGGAGCTGTAGATGCAAGAAGAGTGTTTAAAGGATTTAAATTGCCCGGTAGAATGGGTTCAAATAAAGTAACAGAAAAAAATCTGGAGATCGTAAAAGTGGATACAGAGCGCAATGTTTTATTAATAAAAGGCCCTGTTCCCGGACCCAAAAAAGGTATCCTAGAAATCCAGACTGTGGAAAATTAAATAAAGTTAGAGGAAGGAGGATTTACAGATGCCGCAGGTAGCAAAATTCGACCAAACTGGAAAAGAAATAGATAAAGTCAGTTTAAAAGAATCTGTATTTAACGAAAAAATAAATAAACATGTTGTTCATCAGGTTATAAATGCACAGCTTGCTTCTAGAAGAAGTGGAAATGCTTCTACAAAAACAAGAGGCAAGGTTAGAGGTGGTGGCCGCAAGCCCTGGAGACAAAAAGGAACAGGTCGTGCACGTCACGGAAGCATTCGTTCACCGCTCTGGGTAGGAGGGGGAATTACATTTGGTCCTACTCCAAGAAATTATGATAAAAAGCTAACCAAAAAGATGCGCAGGCTTGCCTTGAAATCTATTTTAACAGATAAGTTAAATAGAGAAGAAATTATGCTGGTTGATGAAATTAAAATTGATAAACCGAAAACAAAAGCTGTTGTTGAGATTTTGAATAATTTTAATTTAATAGATAAAAAAGTTGTAATCGTAATGCCGGAAAAAGATAAAAATCTCTATTTATCTGCTAGAAATATACCTAATGTAAAAACTCTATTAGCAGGTTCAGTTAATGCTTATGATCTGTTAGATAATGAAATGATAATTTTTGTGGAGGAAGCAGTTAAGATGATCGAGGAGGTGCTTGGCCAGTGAAAGAAGCACGTGATATTATAATAGCACCTATTATTTCCGAAAATAGTATGGAATTAATGGAAACTGCAAATACTTATACTTTTAAAGTTGCCAAAAAGGCAAATAAAGTTGAAATTAGAAAAGCAGTTGAAGAAATCTTTAATGTAAAAGTTACTAATGTAAATACAATGAATATTAGAGGTAAAAAAAGAAGACTCGGTTTTCATGAAGGGAAAAGACCTGACTGGAAAAAAGCAATGGTTAAGCTTGCAGCCGGTGATGAGATAGAAATTTTTGAAGGCCTCTAAAATTATAGTAAAAGGAGGGAAAGAAGATGGCGATTAAGAAATTTAAACCAACCACACCATCACGCCGCTATATGACAGTTTCTTCTTTTGAAGAAATTACAAGTGTAGAGCCGGAAAAAAGTCTGCTGGCTCCATTAAAGAAGTCAGGTGGCCGTAATGTTAATGGTAGAATTACAAGCCGTCATCGCGGTGGAGGACATAAGCGTCGTTACCGTATGATTGATTTCAAAAGAGATAAAGAAGGAATTCCTGCTGAAGTAAAAACAATTGAGTATGATCCAAATCGTTCTGCCAGGATAGCTCTTCTGCAGTATGTTGATGGAGAAAAAAGATATATACTTGCTCCCAATAAGGTACAGGTGGGAGATATACTGGAAACTGGACCGGATGCAGATATTACTCCAGGAAATTCTCTAAAACTTAAAGATATACCTGTAGGTACAATTATTCATAATGTAGAACTGCATGCAGGAAAAGGTGGACAAATTGCACGTTCAGCCGGTTCTATGGCACAAATTTTGGCTAGAGAAGGAAAATATGTACATGTAAAAATGCCTTCTGGAGAAGTTAGACTTGTTCATCAGGAATGTAAAGCTACTATTGGTCAGGTTGGAAATATTGATCATGAAAATATTACAGTTGGTAAAGCTGGACGCAGCCGCTGGAAAGGTAAAAGACCACATGTGCGTGGTGTAGTAATGAATCCACATGACCACCCACACGGTGGGGGCGAAGGTAAATCACCTGCCGGGCGACATCCTGTTACACCCTGGGGTAAACCTACTATGGGTAAAAAGACACGTAAGCCAAAACGTTCTGATAAATATATTATTCGTTCTCGTCATGCTAAAAAACGGTAATATAGTAGAAAGGAGGATTATAGATGGGTAGATCTGTAAAAAAAGGACCTTTTGTTTCGGAAAAATTAATTTCCAAAATAAAAGAAATGAATAAAAGCGGTCAAAAACAGGTTGTTAAAACATGGTCAAGAAGTTCAACCATTTTCCCTGAAATGGTTGGTCATACAATTGCTGTTCACGATGGACGCAAACATGTACCTGTATATATAACTGAAGATATGGTTGGACATAAATTAGGAGAATTTGCTCCAACACGGAAGTTTAGAGGGCATGGCCGTCATACCGAGCGTTCAACAGCACTTAAATAGAGACTGGATAAACACTTTCGTAGTAAGGGGGTTTTAAAATGGAAGCAAAAGCAGTTGGCAAGTATCTGCGCATTACTGCCCGTAAAGCAAGACAGGTCACTGATTTGATAAAAGGTAAGGATGCAGGAACAGCACTTGCTATTTTAAAGAATACACCAAAAAGAGCTGCTAGAATGACAGAAAAAATTCTTAATTCAGCTATTGCAAATGCAGAAAATAATCATGATATGTTTGTTGATGATCTTTATGTAGAAAAAGCATTTGTTGATGAAGGACCAACAATGAAAAGGTGGCGTGCCCGTGCTATGGGACAGGCAAGCCCGATAAATAAGAGGACAAGCCATATAACAATTGTGTTAAGTGATAAAAAGGAGGGATAGAATTTGGGTCAAAAAATAAATCCACATGGTCTTCGAGTAGGAGTCATTAAAGACTGGGATGCTAAATGGTATGCTGATAAAAATGACTATTCAAAACTCTTAAATGAAGATCAAAAAATCAGAAATCATGTTAAGGACAAAATGTACGAAGCAGGTATTTCTAGAATAGTAATAGAAAGAGCTGCTAACCGCCTTAAATTAGATGTATATACTGCAAGACCAGGTATGGTTATTGGTCGTGGTGGTTCAGAAGTAGAAGCTTTACGAAATGATATTGAAGCATTGACTGGAAAAACAGTACAGATAAATGTTGTTGAAGTAGACAAACCTGAGATGGATGCTCAATTAGTTGCAGAAAATATTGCTGGCCAACTTCTCCGCAGAATTTCTTTCCGCCGTGCCATGAAGCAGGCACTTAACCGTGCAATGCGTATGGGAGCTGAAGGTTTTAAAGTTCAGAGCAGTGGTCGTCTTGGTGGAGCTGAAATGGCAAGAAGAGAAGGATACAGTGAAGGCAGTGTACCACTACATACTTTGCGCGCTGATATTGATTATGGTTTTGCTGAAGCAGATACCACATATGGTAAAATCGGTGTAAAAGTATGGATAAATAAAGGAGAAGTATTACCAGAAATTGACGAATAGATAATTTCAGGAAGAAAGGAGGCTCTTTGATGTTAGTACCGAAAAGAGTAAAACATCGTAAGCAAATGAGAGGAAGAATGAAGGGTAAGGCGGTCCGCGGCACCCAAATCACTTTTGGTGAATATGGTCTGCAGGCTCTTGAACCTGCTTGGATTACTAATAGACAGATAGAAGCTGCACGTGTTGCTCTAACAAGACATATTAAACGTGGAGGAAAAGTGTGGATTAAAATTTTTCCTGATAAACCTGTAACAGCCAAACCTGCCGAAACACGTATGGGTAGTGGTAAAGGTGCCCCGGAAAAATGGGTTGCTGTTGTTAAGCCAGGTAGAGTCATGTTTGAGTTAGCTGGTGTATCACCAGAAATTGCCAGGGAAGCAATGCGGCTTGCATCTCATAAACTGCCGATCAAGACTAAATTTGTAACACGAGAGGGAATGGATGGTGAGGCCGATGAGAGCTGATGAATTAAGAAATTTAACTGATGCAGAACTGGAACAAAAAGCCCGCGAATTTAAGGAAGAACTATTTAATCTTCGTTTCCAACATGCTACAGCTCAGCTGGATAATCCTATGCGGATTAAAGAGGTAAAAAGAATTATTGCACGTATTAAAACAGTTTTACGTGAAAGAGAATTAGGTATAGAACGGGCTTAACCGTTTGTTGAAAGGAGGTTTTCCCATGGAGAGAAACAATCGTAAGATGAGAACAGGTGTTGTTGTTAGTGACAAAATGGATAAAACCATTACTGTTGCTGTAGAAAGAAGAACACAGCACCCTTTATATAAACGGATTATAAAACAGACTAAAAAATATACTGCTCATGATGAAGAAAATGTTTGTAGTGAAGGTGACAAAGTTACAATTATGGAAACTCGTCCCATCAGCAAAACAAAAAGATGGCGGTTAGTTGAAGTTTTAGAAAAAGCAAAATAAGTTCTGATAGGAAAGGAGGACCTGACCATGATTCAATCTGAAAGCCGTTTAAAGGTAGCAGATAACTCAGGTGCCCGTGAATTACTTTGTGTAAAGGTGCTTGGTGGATCAAAGAAAAAATATGCTAAAATCGGTGATGAAATTATAGTGACCGTTAAAGAGGCTATTCCAGATGGAATGGTTAAAAAAGGTGAAGTAGCAAGAGCAGTAATTGTGCGGACGAAAAACCCTTTAAAACGCAGAGACGGCACCTATATTAAATTTGATGAAAATGCTGCAGTGATTATAGATGACAATAACAATCCAAAAGGCACACGTATTTTTGGTCCTGTAACTCGTGAGCTGAGGGATAAGAATTATATGAAGATTATCTCCCTTGCACCGGAGGTATTATAAAGGAGGGGATTAGATTGAGAATTAAAAAAGGTGACACTGTGGAAGTTATTGCAGGTAAAGATAAAGGTAAGCGCGGTAAAATTTTAAAAGCGATTCATAAGAAAGATAGAGTAATTATTGAAGGTGTAAATATTGTAAACCGCCATGTTAGACCTACACAGGATATGCCGCAGGGTGGAATTATAGAAAATGAAGCACCGATTCATGTTTCAAACGTACAGCTCGTCTGCCCCCGTTGTGACGAAAAAACAAGGGTTGGAGCAGAATTTTTAGATAATGGAAAAAAAGTTCGTAAATGCAAAAAATGTAATGAAATAGTGGATAAATAATAATCGAAAGGAGGTCAAGGGATGTCAGTATTAGCTAAACAATTCAGGGAAGAAATTTCGCCACAGCTGGTCGAAAAATTTTCCTATAACAACGTTATGGAAGTTCCTAAACTGAAAAAGCTGGTTGTTAATGTCGGCCTCGGTGATGCTAAAGAAGACACCAAACTGCTTGATACAGTAGTTGATGAAATTGCTGAAATAACTGGACAGAGACCAACAGTTACCAGAGCCAAAAAATCCATTGCAAATTTTAAAATTCGTGAAGGTATGCCTATCGGTGTTAAAGTTACACTCCGCGGTGAAATGATGTATGAGTTTTTATACAAACTTATTAATATTGCACTGCCGCGTATTCGTGACTTTAGAGGAGTATCGCCAAAATCATTTGATGGGCGTGGAAATTACAGTTTAGGTATTAACGAACACACTGTTTTCCCGGAGATCAATATCGATGATGTAGATAAAGTACATGGATTAGAGATTACCATTGTAACTTCTGCAGAAACAGATGAGGAAGCATTTGAGCTGTTAAGTGCAATGGGAATGCCGTTTAAAAAATAAACACCTATAAAATAAGGGGGGTTTGATTTGGCACGTAAAGCATTAATTGAAAAGGCCAATAAAGAGCCGAAATATGAGACACGCAGAGTTAACCGCTGCAGCAGATGCGGCAGAGTGCGTGGATATATGAGAAAATTTGATCTTTGCAGAATTTGTTTTAGAGAATTGGCCCATAAAGGTGAAATACCTGGAGTTCAAAAAGCAAGCTGGTAAACTTGGAAGGAGGTCAACAAAATGAATATAACTGATCCAATTGCAGATATGCTTACCCGAATTCGCAATGCAAATAATGTCGGGAAAGATACTGTTGATATTCCTGCTTCAAATATCAAAGCCAGTATTGGTGAGATATTGAAAGAAGAAGGATTTATCAATGATGTAAAAGTAGTTGAAAAGAAACCACAGAATATGATTCGTATATATCTGAAATATGGTAAAGATGATAAAAAAGTCATTACTGGTCTAAAGAGAATAAGCAAGCCTGGACTGCGTGTTTATGTTGGTAAAGATGAAGTGCCTCGTGTACTGGGAGGTTTAGGAATTGCAATAATTTCATCTTCTCAGGGAGTAATGACTGATAAGCAGGCTCGCGAAATAGGTGTGGGTGGAGAAGTTCTCTGTTATATCTGGTAGTTCGAAGTTGCACTGAGCTTTCTTTTATAAACGCAAGGATAGCTCAGCATTAGCGCATCGAGCGCGTCAGAGGTTGGATGTTAGAGATGATTAAGATTGTCTCTAGTGACTGACTGATGACTTTTGCTTGAGAGAACTTTTCTAAGATAAAATCTACGGAGGTGAAATAAATGTCACGTATAGGAAAACTGCCTATTGATATACCGGAAAAAGTTGATATAGCTGTTGATGGGCATTCTGTTACAGTAAAAGGGCCCAAAGGTGAGCTGACTAAAAAATTTAAGCCGGGTATTGATATAAAAGTTGAGGATAACCAGATTATTGTAGAACGCAATGGTGATGATATTGAAGATCGTTCTATGCACGGTCTGGTGAGAAGTCTGATTGAAGGTATGGTAGAAGGTGTTACTAAAGGATTTGAAAAAAAGCTAGAAATGGTTGGCGTAGGATATAATGCTCAGGTTCAGGGAGACAAATTAAAACTTGAGGTTGGTTATTCACATCCAGTATTTATTGAGGCTGAAGGAAATATAGAATTTGAGGTAGAAAAAAATACTAATATTACCGTTAAAGGTATAGATAAGCAGCGGGTTGGAGATGTTGCAGCAAAAATCCGCGAAGTAAGAAAACCAGAACCTTACAAAGGAAAAGGTATTAAGTATGTCGGAGAACATATTAGACGCAAGGTTGGTAAGACTGGTTAATAGAGGGGAGTGAATATGAGTGGGTAAAAGTGAAGCAAGAAAAAAACGTCATATGCGTATCAGAAATAAAGTTGTTGGTACATCTGACAGACCCAGAATGAGTGTATACCGCAGTCTTAAACATATTTATGTGCAGTTTATAGATGATCTATCAGGCAATACACTTGTTTCTGCATCTACCCTTGATCCAGCTGTTCGAGAGAACATTGAGGTATCCAGCAATAAAGCTGCAGCCAGACTGGTCGGAGAAGTTGCTGCCCAGAGAGCTCTGGAAAAAGGTATCGATACAGTTGTATTTGATAGAGGTGGATATAAATATCACGGAAGAATTAAAGCACTGGCAGATGCAGCCAGAGAGAATGGGTTAAAGTTCTAAAAAAGGAGGTATAATAATGAAAAATATAGATCCTGAAAAACTCAACCTTGAAGAACGAGTAGTTAATATAAATCGTGTTGCCAAGGTTGTAAAGGGTGGCCGCAGGTTCAGCTTCAGCGCTTTAGTTGTTGTTGGAGATGGAGAAGGACATGTCGGCGCCGGAATTGGTAAGGCTAATGAAGTTCCTGAAGCAATTAGAAAAGGAATTGATGCAGCCAAAAAAGAAATAATTAAAGTGCCAATTGTAGATACAACAATTCCTCACGAAATAGTAGGTGTTTTTGGTGCCGGGAGAGTACTATTAAAGCCTGCCGCACCTGGTACTGGTGTAATTGCTGGCGGACCAGTTCGTGCGGTAATTGAATTGGCCGGAATAAGCGATATTTTAACGAAATCACTTGGCACTTCAAATCCTATTAATATGATTAAAGCTACAATAAAAGGTTTAACAGAATTAAAGAGTGCTGAGGAAGTTGCAGAATTAAGAGGAAAAACAGTAGAAGAATTATTAGGATAATACCGAGGAGGTGTCAAGATGAAACTAAATAATCTAAAACCTGCTGAAGGATATAAAAAAGATCGCAAACGTGTTGGACGTGGAATTGGTTCCGGACGTGGTTATACTTCAGGCCGCGGAGCTAATGGTCAGAATGCACGTTCTGGCGGTAAAGTTCGTCCTACCTTTGAGGGTGGGCAGACTCCACTTTTTAGACGTTTTCCGAAAAGAGGATTTAATAATAGATTTAAAAAAGAATACAATGAAGTTAATATCTATCAATTAAATAAATTTTCTGATGGTGATATTGTAACATCTGAAAGTTTATTGGAGATGGGTATTATTGAAAAAAAGGCAAAAAGTGGAGTGAAGATACTTGGACAGGGTAAATTGAATAAATCATTAACTGTTAAAGCTAATGCTTTTACTTCTTCTGCCAGAGAAAAAATCGAAGATGCTGGCGGAAAGTATGAGGTGATTTAATTTGCTTAAGGCTCTCAGTAATGTTTTTAAGGTAAAAGAGTTAAGAAAAAAAGTATTATTTGTTCTTGCTATGATGGCTGTTTATAGATTGGGAGCTCATATTCCGGTTCCTGGAGTAAATGTTCAGATTATTAGAGAGAGGCTTTTCCAGGGAAGTGTAGGAGGAGTATTTGACTTTTTAGATCTTTTTGCCGGTGGAGCTTTGAGGAATTTCACCATATTTGCTATGAGTATAACTCCATATATTACTGCTTCAATTATTCTTCAACTCTTAACTGTTGTAATACCAAAACTTGAGGAATTATCAAAACAGGGTAATGAGGGCCGGAAGAAAATTGCTCAGTATACAAGATATGGAACTATTGTACTGGCTGTTATTCAGGGTGTTGGTATTACTCTTTATATACAGAGATTCGGTGCTGTAGAAAATCCAGGAATTTTTGATCTAATTTTAATTGTAACCAGTTTAACTGCAGGAACGGCATTTTTGATGTGGCTTGGAGAACAGATTACAGATAAAGGGATTGGAAATGGTATTTCCATTATTATTTTCACTTCAATAATTTCTCGCTTTCCGGGAGATCTGTACAATACTTTTAAACTGCTGCAGGCAGGAACAATATCTGTTTTAAATGTGTTAGTTTTTGGTGTTTTGGCCATTATAATTATTGCTGGAATTATTTTTGTTCAGCAGGGAGAAAGAAGAATTCCTGTACAGTATTCTAAAAGAATTGTTGGAAGAAAAGTCTATGGTGGTAGGAGTACACATATACCAATGAAAATTAATCAGGCTGGTGTTATTCCGGTAATTTTTGCTTCATCAGTTCTTCTCTTCCCTGGTGTGATTGCACAGGTTCTACCATATGACTGGGCAGCTTCAATGGCAAATATGATAAGACCTGGCTCAACACTTTATATGATATTATATGGTTTAATGATTCTGTTTTTCACATATTTTTATACTGCAATTACTTTCAATCCGGAAGAAGTTGCTGATAATATGAAAAAATATGGAGGTTTTATTCCTGGAATCAGACCTGGCAAATCTACCGTTAGATATCTTGATAAAGTTTTAATGCGTGTTACACTGGCTGGAGCTGTATTCCTAACAGCTGTTGCACTGCTGCCGTTTGTTATACAGCCGCTGACAGGTGTCTCGATTAACTTTGGCGGTACTTCACTAATTATTATGACAGGTGTTGCTCTGCAGACAATGCAGCAGATTGAATCACATCTTTTGATGAGGCATTATGAAGGTTTTATGAAATAAGAAGGAGGAAGTCAGATGAATTTGATTTTTCTGGGACTGCCGGGGGCAGGTAAAGGTACTCATGCAAAAAAATTGGAAGAGGATTTAAATATTCCTCATATTGCTACCGGAGATATTTTTCGTAAAGCAATAAAAGAAAAAACTCCGCTTGGGGAAAAAGCTAAATCCTATATTGATGCTGGAGAACTTGTACCAGATGAAGTTACAATTGGGATTGTTAGAGAAAGACTTAATGAAGAAGACTGTAAAAATGGTTTTATTCTTGATGGCTTTCCAAGAACTATAAATCAGGCTGAATCTCTGGATGATATTTTGGATAAACTTTCCAGAGAAGTGGATATGGTCGTTTATCTGAAAGCTGAAAAATCAGAACTGGTGAAAAGGCTTTCTGGCAGAAGGGTATGTCCTAATTGTGGTGCAACTTATCACATTCATAATAATCCTCCTCAAAAAGAAGGAATTTGTGATAAGTGCGGCACTGAATTAATTCAGCGCAGTGATGATAAAGAAAAAACAGTTAGACGGAGAATAGAGGTCAATGAAGAAAAACTAAAAAAACTGATTGATTATTATAATAATAAAGGCCTTCTTTATGAAGTTCAAAGTACTGGAGGAATCGATAAAGTACATTCGCGTCTTTTGAGTTTGGTTAAGGAGAATAGCTAATGATAATTTTAAAATCCGAACGAGAGATAGATATCATGAGGGAGGCCAATAGAATTGTTGCTGAAACTCATCAGTATCTATCAGAAATCATAGAAGCAGGTATTTCAACTGCTGAACTTGATAAATTGGCAGATGAATTTATCCGCAGCAGAGGTGCTGTACCTTCATTTAAAGGATATAGAGGTTATCCGGCTTCTGTGTGTATATCAATCAACAATGAGGTTGTTCACGGTATCCCCAGTCCAAATCGCTTTTTGAAAAATGGAGATATCGTAAGCATCGATATTGGTACTTTTTATGAGGGATTTAATGGAGATGCTGCAAAAACATTTGCAGTGGGAGATATAAATGAGGAAGCAGAAAAGCTCCTAAAAGTTACTGAAGAATCACTTCTAAAAGGTATAGAAAAAGCCGTTGTTGGAAATAGATTATTTGATATTTCTCATGCTGTTCAGAAACATGTTGAATCTAATAAATTTTCTGTAGTAAGAGATTATGTTGGCCATGGAATTGGTCGTGATATGCACGAAGATCCGCAAATTCCAAATTTTGGACCTGCAGGAAGAGGACCAAAATTAAAAGTAGGAATGGTCCTTGCTATTGAGCCAATGGTTAATGTGGGTAGTTATGAAGTGGAAACACTTGCAGATGAATGGACAGTAGTGACCAAAGATGGCAGTTTTTCTGCTCATTTTGAACATTCTATTGCCCTGACAGAAGAAGGTCCGAGAATTTTGAGTGTACTTTAACTTTTATTGCACTAATTAATTAATCTATGGTATAATAACCAGTGTGCTTACAAATACAGGTTTTAATTATGATAGGACGAGTGATTAAATAATGGATAAAAAATTTCAACCAGGTGAAATTGTCCGTTCAACAGCTGGGAGAGATTTGGGAAATTATTATATAGTTGTGGAAATACTTTCACCTAAATATATATTGGCTGCAGATGGAAAATATAAAAAAATAAATAATCCAAAAAAGAAAAATATAAAACACATTGAGAGCACAGGTATAGTACATGAAGAATTTTCAATCTGGCTTACAGAAGGTAAAAGACTGCGTAATGAAGATATTCAGTATGTTTTAAAGAACTACAGAAAAAAAGAGGAGGCTAAATAGTTTTATGGCAAAAGAAGATCCTATTGAAGTCCAGGGTACAGTTGTAGAGCCCCTACCAAATGCTATGTTTAGAGTGGAATTGGAAAATGGACATAAAGTTCTCGCTCATGTATCAGGAAAGATGAGGATGAATTTTATTCGCATTTTACCCGGAGATAAGGTTACAGTTGAACTTTCTCCATATGATTTGAGCCGTGGACGTATTACTTACAGGCATAAAGCAAAATAAATTATCATAAGAGGTGATTGTAGTGAAAGTAAGACCATCAGTAAAGCCTATCTGTGATAAATGTAAAGTTATTAGGCGTAAAGGAAAAGTAATGGTTATTTGTGAAAATCCAAAACATAAACAGCGTCAGGGTTAATAATATAATGGAGGTGAGATTATGGCTAGAATAGAAGGTGTTGATCTTCCTAGAAATAAAAGAATTGAAGTAGGATTGACATATATTTATGGAATCGGCCGTACTACTTCTCAAAATATTTTAGAAGCTACTGGAGTGGATCCAGATACCCGTGTAAAAGATCTGACAGAAGCTGAGATTTCCAGTTTGAGAAGTGAAATAGATAATTATATTGTAGAAGGTGAATTAAGAAGAGAAAGAAGAGCTAATATTAAGAGGTTGATGGATATTGGTTGTTATAGAGGTCTTCGTCACCGCCGCGGTCTTCCAGTACGCGGACAGAGAACAAGAACAAATGCTCGCACACGTAAAGGTCCGAAAAAGACTGTTGGTGTACGTAGAAGCAAAGCCACTAAGTAAGGAGGGAAATAAATGGCTAAGTCCAAAAAAAATAGAAAAAGAAAAAAAGTTAAACGTAATATAGAAAAAGGTCAGGCCCATATAAAATCTACATTTAATAATACAATTATTTCTATCACTGATACTGAAGGTAAAGTAGTTGCCTGGTCCAGTGCTGGAAAAGTTGGCTATAAGGGGTCAAGAAAGAGTACTCCTTTTGCAGCACAGTTAGCTGCTGAAAATGTTGCAAATGAAGCCAAAGATATGGGATTAAAGGAAATAGAGATTTTTGTTAAAGGACCTGGTTCAGGTAGAGAATCTGCAATTAGAACTCTGCAGGCTGCTGGATTAAATGTTACTTTAATAAAAGATATCACTCCTATTCCACATAATGGCTGTAGACCACCCAAAAGAAGACGTGTTTAATTATAAGTTTAAAATAAATGGAGGTGTAAATAATGGCACGATATACAGGGCCAGTTTGTAAATTATGCAGGCGTGAAGGTGAAAAACTTTACTTAAAAGGCGCCCGCTGTTTTAGTGATAAATGTTCTTTTGACCGCAGACCGTATGTTCCAGGTGAACATGGTCAGGGACGTCATAAAGTTTCTGAATACGGATTACAGCTGCGGGAAAAGCAGAAAGTAAGAAGAATGTATGGTATTATGGAGAAGCAGTTCAGAAATTATTTCGAAGCTGCTGAAAAAGCTCCAGGAATAACAGGTGAGAACTTTTTAAGTCTGTTAGAAAGACGGCTGGATAATGTTGTTTATAGATTGGGTTTTGCTGTATCCAGAAATGAAGCAAGACAGTTTGTTTTACATGGTCACATAGTTGTTAATGGAAGAAAAGTAAATATCCCTTCCTATCAGGTAGATGTTGATGATGTAATCAGTGTAAAAGATTCCAGCAGAAAATCCAAGCGATTTAAAGAAATCTTTGAGTATAATGCTGACTTTTCTAATCAAGAATGGTTAAATGTTGATCTTGAAAAAGCAGAAGGAAAAATAGTTTCTTTACCGGAGAGGGAAGATATCGATTATCCAGTTGAAGAACACCTGATTGTCGAGTTTTATTCACGTTAATTGACTGCCCTCAGGTTGAAAACTGCATAATAAAAGGAGGGTAAGCTAATAATAATGATAGAAATAGAAAAACCTCATGTGGAAAGACTTGAAAGCAATGATAACTATGGAAAATATGAGATTTCTCCTCTGGAAAGAGGATATGGAACAACCCTTGGTAATTCTCTGCGAAGAATACTGCTTTCTTCACTGCCAGGTGCAGCAATAACATCTGTAAAAATAGAAGGAGTTAAACACGAATTTTCTTCTATGCCTGGGATTGTAGAAGATGTTACTGATATTATTCTCAACTTAAAAGAAGTTGTATTAAAGTATTCTGGAGACGAAAAAACAACTATCAGGCTGGAAGTGGAAGGTGAAGGTGAAGTCACCGCAGGAGACTTTGTTTCTGCAGGTGATGTTGAGATAATTAATAAAGATCACCATATTGCTGAACTGTCAGAAGATGGGCATCTGATAATGGAAGCTACTGTAGAAAAGGGTAGAGGATATTATACTGCTGAAGAAAATAAAGAACATTTTGAAAAAGTAATTGGTTTAATTCCAATTGATTCTTCCTTCAGTCCTATTCTTAGAGCTAATTTTCAGGTAGAAAATACTAGAGTAGGACAGGTAACTGATTATGACCGTTTAATATTAGAGGTATTTACAAATGGAAGTATCCATCCTGATGATGCAATAAGCCTGGCAGCAAAGATAATGGTAGAACATCTGGAATTATTTATTAATTTAACAGATGAAATAGAAGATGTGGAAATAATGGTAGAAGTTGAAGAAGAAGAAAAAGATAAGATTTTAGACACAACAATAGAAGAATTAGAATTATCTGTACGGTCTTCAAATTGTTTGAAACGTGCTGGAATAAATTCTGTAGAAGAATTAATAAACAAAACCGAAGATGATTTAATGAAAGTTAGAAATCTTGGTAAAAAATCCTTACAGGAAATTAAGGATAAACTTGATGAACTTGACTTAGAATTAAAAGATACTGAAGTTTAAGGAGGGAGTTTAGATGGTGAAACGCAAACTGCAGAAGAGATCTGCTCATCGTCAAGCCATGATGAGAAATTTGGCCACCTCACTTTTTCGTCATGGGCGTATAGAGACTACTCTGCCGAAAGCAAAAGAACTGAGATCATATGCGGAAAAATTGATAACTGCTGCTAAAAGCAATGATTTAAATTCAAGACGCAGAGTTATGAAAAAAATTAAAGATAAAAAAGTAGTTGCAAAACTTTTTGATGAAATTGCACCTCAGTATTCAGAGAGGCCTGGCGGTTATACAAGAATTTTAAAGATGTATCCACGCAGAGGAGATGCTGCTGAAAAAGCTATTATTGAATTGGTAGAATAATTCTGAATGTAGGTGTTATTATGAGCCTTATAGAAGTAAATGAGGTAAGTTATATATATGAAAATGATGATAATGAAAAGCCGGCCCTTAAAGATGTAAGCATCAATATAGAGTCTGGTGATTTCATTGCAGTAATTGGTTCAAATGGTTCTGGCAAATCCACCCTGGCAAAATTATTAAATGTTCTTCTGCTGCCTTCTGAAGGTGATATTTTGGTCAATGGGTTAAATTCCAGAGATAAAAAAAATACCTGGAAAATTAGGCAGCAGGTAGGCATGGTTTTTCAGAATCCTGATAATCAGCTGGTTGCTTCTATGGTTGAAGATGATGTAGCATTTGGGCCTGAGAATCTTGGTATTCCTGCTGAAAAAATTAGAGAAAGAGTAGATAAATCTCTGGAAATGGTCGGGATGGCCGGTTTTCAAAAGTTTGCTCCTCATAAATTATCTGGTGGTCAGAAACAGAGAGTTGCAATCGCCGGTGTTATTGCCATGGAACCTGACTGTATAGTTCTTGATGAACCTACTGCAATGCTTGATCCACGGGGACGAAAAGAAGTTATGGATACTATTGAGTTTTTAAATAAAGAAAAAAATATAACTGTAATACACATAACTCACTTTATGGAAGAGGCTGCAGGTGCTGATAAAATTTTAGTTATGCACCAGGGAGAAGTTATTCATCAAGGAAACCCTAGAGAGATATTTCGGAAGGTTAGTGAATTAAAAGAGGTTAACCTTGATGTTCCGGTAGCTGTTGAAGTAGCAGAAATCCTGCGCCAGAATCAAATTAAAGTTCCAGATATCTTAACGATTGATGAGTTGGTGGATTCTTTATGTTAATCGATCTAAAAAATGTTAAACATGTTTATAATGATGAAAACAATGTAACCGCATTAAATAATATAAATTTAAAAATTGATAAAGGTGAATTTATTGGTATTGTAGGACATACAGGTTCTGGTAAATCAACTCTGGTTCAGCTTTTTAATGGGTTAATTAAGCCGGTTCAGGGTGTGGTAAAGGTTGATGATATAGAGGTAAGTGGTGAGAAAAAAAATTTAAAAGAAATACGCAGGCGTGTTGGGCTTGTGTTTCAGTATCCAGAACATCAGCTATTTGAAGAAACAGTTTATGAAGACATTGCTTTTGGACCTAAAAATCTTGGTTTTAATGAAGATGAAATAGAAACAAGGGTTGCAGAAGTAATGGAGCTGGTAGGGCTGGATTTTAATGAGTTTAAAGATCGCTCTCCTTTTAAGTTAAGTGGTGGTCAGCAGAGGAAAACTGCCATTGCTGGAGTTTTAGCGTTAAAACCGGAAGTTTTAGTTTTAGATGAACCAACTGCTGGTTTAGACCCTAATGGAAGAGATCAGCTTTCTAATCTGCTGAAACATCTCCACGAAAATTTAAATATGACAATTATATTGATTTCACACCGAATGGAGGAAATTGCCCAGCTTTCAACTCGAGTAATTGTTATGCACGAAGGTGAAATAGTGATGGATGGAAGTCCAATTGAAATTTTCTCCAAAGGGGAAAAACTGCATCAGCTTTCGCTGGAGCTTCCGCAAATATCAGAAATACTGCACAGGTTGAATGAAAAAGGTCTTGATATTAGGACAGATCTGTTTTCGATTAATGATGCCTCATCTGAAATTATAAAAGCATTGAGAGGTAGTTGAAAATGCTAAAAGATATTACAATAGGACAGTATATTGCCAGAGATTCTCTGGTACATTCACTGGATGCCAGGATAAAAATAATAATAACAGCAGTTTTAATTGCAGCTCTATTTATGGTCGATTCTTTTACAGGTTTTGGTATTTTCTTTTTATTTTTGATGGTTTCAATACTGCTTTCCAAATTACCTGTGATGAGGGTTATAAAAGGATTAAAACCCATCTTATTTTTAATATTACTTACATTATTTATTCATGTGTTTTTAACTGGTGGGGGTGAAGTTCTCTGGTCATGGAAATTTATATCTATTGAATCAAATGGAGTTTATACTGGATTTTTTATGGTGACAAGGATTTTTCTGTTAATTATGTTTACTTCATTATTAACTTTAACAACTTCTCCTTTAAAACTTACTGATGGAATTGAGTATATTCTCAGCCCTTTAAAAAGATTTGGTGTTCCGGCCAGTGAACTATCAATGATGATGACAATTGCCCTCAGGTTTATACCAACACTGTTGGAAGAAGCAGATAAAATAATGAAAGCTCAGATGGCCAGAGGCGCAGATTTTGAATCAGGCAACCTAATTGAAAGAGCTAAAAGTCTTGTTCCACTGCTGGTTCCTTTATTTATAAGTGCTTTTAGAAGGGCTGATGAACTTGCACTTGCTATGGAATCACGCTGTTATCGCGGTGGTGAAGGTAGAACAAGATTACATGAAATGAAATATCATTATACTGATTTTATAGCCTTATTTATTATACTATGTTTGTCTGTACTGGTTAGTAATTTTTAGGTGAATATGATGAAGAGAAATATAAAAATAGTTGTTGAATATGATGGTACTAATTACAGTGGATGGCAGATACAAAAAAATACTCCACACACTATTCAGCAGGTATTAGAGGAAGCTCTTTCAGAATTAAATAAATCGAGAGTAGATATTACAGGTGCAGGAAGAACAGATGCCGGGGTTCATGCGGCTGGTCAGTCGGCAAATTTTTTCCTTGATGTTTCAATACCTGTAGAAAAAATACCATTAGCTTTAAATACTTATCTACCTTCAGATATTGTATGTATAAATGCTGAAGAAGTATCAGATGATTTCCATGCCAGATATAATGCAAGAGGGAAAAAATACCGGTACAGGATTTTGAACAGTGATTTTAATTCAGTTTTTATTAGAAATTATGTATATAAAGTTCACAAAAAACTGGATATAGAATTGATGCAGAGTGCTGCAGAAATTTTAGAAGGAAGTCATGATTTTGCTGCTTTTATGGCTTCTGGTGGAGCGGCAGATTCTACAGTTAGAAATATTTATTCACTGAATGTTTATCCAGCCCGGTCAAATCAGATTTGGATTGATGTAATCGGTGATGGATTTTTATATAATATGGTGAGAATAATCGCAGGTACATTAATTGAAGTTGGCAAAAAAAAGAGGAGTTTAAAAAATGTAAAAAAGGCTGTAAAAGAAGGTAAAAGAAAACATGCTGGGTTTACAGCTCCTGCAAAAGGTTTAACACTTATTGAAGTCTTTTATGATTAATTTTAAAAGAAGCTTGACAAATTAAGAAGATTGTATTAAAATTACTATGAATTATTCTGTCCAACAAGCCCCGTTGAGAATATATTCAGCAGTTGACGTAACGAATAAGTAATAAGGAGGGATAATGATGACAACTTTTATGGCAAAACCAGAAGAAGCAGAAAGAGATTGGTATATAGTTGATGCAGAAGGAAAAACTCTGGGCCGTCTGGCTTCTAAAATAGCGGAATATCTCCGCGGAAAACATAAGGTAACATATACTCCTCATATTGATGTTGGAGACTATATTATTGTAGTTAATGCTGAAAAAGTAAAACTTACTGGAAATAAGTGGAATAATAAAAAATATTACCGCCATAGTAATTATCCAGGTGGTATTAAAGAATTCACATATGAAGATCTGCGCAGTAAAAGACCTGAGTTTATTATTGAAAAAGCTGTTAAGGGCATGCTTCCGAGTAATAAATTAGGTAGAAAAATGTTTAAAAAATTAAAAGTTTATAAGGGTGCAAATCATCCTCATCAGGCACAACAGCCTGAAAAAATCGAACTGTAAAATGAGAAAGGAGGAATTTTAATAGATGGCTGCTGAAGTACAATACAGAGGTACAGGGCGAAGAAAAACTTCTACTGCACGTGTTCGCCTGCTGCCTGGAGATGGAAAATTTATTGTTAATGAGCGTGAAATAGATAACTATTTTAATAGAAAATCCCTAATTAAAGATATAATGTCACCATTAGAAGTAACCAATACTACTAATACATTTGATATAATTGTTAATGTACAGGGTGGAGGTCTTTCCGGTCAGGCTGGTGCTGTAAGACATGGAATAGCAAGAGCCCTACTGGAAGTTGATAAAGATTACAGAACACCACTAAAAAAAGCAGGATATTTAACAAGAGATTCTCGTATGAAAGAAAGAAAAAAATATGGACTCAAAAAAGCGAGAAAAGCACCTCAGTTCTCAAAAAGATAAATTTATTTATACAGCAGGGAGATTTCTATCTCTCTGCTTTTTTATATAAATATTAAATAAAATAAGAGGTGAGTAAAAATGACTGTTAAATGTACAGCTCTGCTTCCACATCCACCGATTATTATACCAGAAATTGGTGGTAGAGAGCTTGATAATGCTGAAAAGACTGTGGATGGGGTTAAAAAAACAGCTGCAAAAATCGCTAAAACTGAAGATCTGGATCTGCTGATTACAATTTCACCACATGGACCGGTATTTAAATCACATGCAGCTGTAATAATTAAAGAGAGTTTATTTGGCAGCTTTAAAGAATTTGGAAAACCATCTTTAAAATTTAAAGAAAAGTCTGATATTGATTTTTCTCATAGTCTGGTCAATAATGCAGAAAAAAAGGGTTTAAATTTGGCTGGACTTGAAGCTGAAGTTCTCAAGAAATATGGAATTGAGGAAGAGCTTGATCACGGAATACTGGTTCCCTGGTATTATCTCAAACAGGCCGGTCTCGATCTGCCGATTATTCCTATCACCATAGGCTTTATTTCCTATAGTGAACTTTTTAAGATTGGTAAAATTATAGCGGAAACAGCAGAACAGATGGATTATAATATTACTGTTTTAGCCAGTGGAGATCTTTCTCACCGCTTAAAAAGAGGTGCACCTGCTGGTTATCACCCTGATGGAGAAGTTTTTGATAAAATATTAATTGATAAGCTAAAAACCAAAAAATTTAAAGAAGTTTTAGAGATTAATAAAAAATTAATCGAAAATGCAGGAGAATGTGGTCTGCGCCCAATAATTATGATGCTTGGATCTATAGAAAATAAAGATGTTGATGTCGATTTTTATTCTTATGAAGGACCTTTTGGTGTTGGTTATGCTGAATTATATTTTCAGGTTAAATAAATTTTTGAAGAAAAACTTCATTTTTTAAAAAACTATTTAAAAACATTGTTAAAGGAGTTAAAACTATGAGCAGTGATACAAAATTTATTACAGATCTTGCAAGAAAATCAGTTGAAGCATATGTTAAATCTGGTATTCAGATTGATGTTCCAGATGATTTGCCAGAAATTTTGCAGCAAAGATGTGGAGCATTTGTAACATTGAAGAAAAATAATAAGCTCAGGGGATGTATTGGGACTATAAAAGCAGTACAAAAAAATGCAGCCGAAGAAATTATCTGCAATGCTATAAGTGCAGCAGAAAAAGATCCGCGTTTTAGTCCGGTGCAGAAAGATGAGCTTGATGAGCTGGAAATATCGGTGGATCTGCTGTCAGAACCTGAAAAAGTAAAATCTTTGGATGAGCTTGATCCAAAAAAGTATGGTATAATTGTTCAGGGGAATCATCAGACAGGTCTTCTGCTGCCTGATTTAGATGGTATAGATACAGTAGAAAAACAGATTGCTGTGGCAAGAAAAAAAGCGGGTCTGTCGGAAAGTGAGGATATAACAATATATAGGTTTTCTGTAAGAAGGTTTGAAGAAAATGGCTAAAAAAGAAGCGCTTTATTACAGCCGAGGGGACAATTTATCGGTTCACTGCAAATTATGTCCACATAACTGTTTGATAAAAGAAGGGAAAAGTGGTATCTGTAGAGTAAGAAAAAATGAAGGAGGAAGGTTATATTCCTTAAATTATAATAAAATAAGTTCGTTAGCAGTTGATCCGGTAGAGAAAAAGCCTCTGTATCATTTTTATCCAGGCAGTAAAGTTCTTTCTGTGGGGACCTATGGCTGTAATTTCAGCTGTACTTTCTGTCAGAACTGGCAGATTAGTCAGGAGACACCTGTATTAAGAGAATACAGTGCTGAAGAAATTATTGCTGCTGCTGAAAAAGAGGATATAAAAATGATTGCTTTTACTTATTCTGAACCTATTGTCTGGTATGAATATGTTAAAGAGACTGCTGAACTGGCCAAAAAAAATAATATAAAGACAGTTCTTGTCAGCAATGGTTTTATAGAGAAAGACCCACTGGAAGAACTGATTCCATTTATTGATGCAGCAAATATTGATTTAAAGTCTTTTAACAGCAGTTTCTACAAAAAATACTGTGGTGGAAGTTTAGAGCCAGTAAAAAATACAATAAAAATAATGGCAGAGACTATACATCTGGAGCTGACCAATCTTATAATAACAGATTTGAATGACAGCAGAGAAGAGATAGAAAAAATAACAGACTGGATTGCATCTATTAATAAAAATATACCTCTCCATTTGAGCAGATATTACCCTGCTAATAAACTAAAGAAAAAATCTACGGATCCTGAGACATTAAAAAAGGCCTATCAAACAGCAAAAAGAAAGCTTTCCTATATATTCCTGGGTAATATCAATATAGCGGGTGCTGGAGATACTATCTGTTCCAACTGTGGGGAAACTATAATAAACAGAAGTGGATACAGCATAAAAAATTTAATTAAAAATGGTAAATGCCCTTACTGTAAAACTGCTGTAAATGGTCAATTTTAAATTTAAAGCAAAAAATCATATCCGTAAATAAATATTATATAATTTGTCAGATAAGCTGTGTAAAATAAAACAGCAGGCAGCAGGTTGCTTTTGCTGATCCTGTAGATATAATTAGCTGTTAAAACGGCCAGAAATAATATTAGTATTTTATTCGGCCTAAATTCCAGGAGCATTATCGGAAAAAACAGAGCTGTTAGCACAGATGCAATAGCAGACGGGAATTTTAGGTCAAAAAGGGCAAAGATTACTTTGTTAACTAAAAACATTTCTGCAGCTGAAATAATAGCTGTTGAAATTAAGATTATCATAATGAGTGGGAAACCACTCATTATTGCTTTTAAACTGTTTGCTCTATAAACAGGATTAAATTCCCCAACTGTATTTGATTGGTCAGCTGTATAAGTTATTAAAACTGCTGATATAAAAAATATAACAAAAAAAGCTGCTGATAGAGAGATATTGAAATTAAAATTTTTAAAATCAAAGCCCAGATCTTTAAGAGACAAGTCATAAATTAGATTAAAATAGCTGTAAAAAACAGCAGTAAAAACAGCTAAAGCAGTAGTTTTTAGCATAAATGCTAGAAAATCATTTATAATAATAATGTCAGCAAATTCAGAGGTGTTTAAATAAAAAACAGTGATAAATAAAAAACTCCAGGTGAATAATATTATCAGTACATCTTTATAATTTAATCTCTCATCTTTAAATAGATTTTCCATTATTTTCACCTCATTTAATATATTTTCTATAATATTTAGAGAAAACCTTTAAATTGAAATAATTTTTAATTAATAATTATATATCAGGAAGGTAAAACAGCTATCTTTACAGAATAAATATTTTAGAGGTGTTTTTATATGAACTGGAAAATAATAACCAGTATAGTAGATATATTTATAATAACAGTGATAATATATTATCTTTTAAATATAATATCAGGTACAAGAGCAGTACAGCTTATAAAAGGATTAATTTTAATATTTGCTGCAGCTTTAATAAGCCAGCTGTTAGAACTCAATACTGTAAATTGGTTTCTGCAGAGCTTTTTAACGGTTGTGATGGTAGCTCTGCCGATTGTATTTCAGCCAGAATTAAGAAAAGCACTGGAACAGATAGGTAGAGGTGGATTTCTGCGTGAGCAGTTCTGGCAGAATTGGGGACCGAGAGAATTTAATGAGATTGTTTCTGCTGCAACAGAATTATCAGAAAATAAAACAGGGGCCTTGATTGTATTATCCAGAAAAGTGGGTTTAAAAAACTACATCCAGACCGGTATTAGCCTTGATGCAGATATAAGTAAGCAGCTGCTGGAAAATATTTTTTTTCACAATGCCCCCCTTCATGATGGAGCTGTTATAATAGAAGATGGGAAAATTAAGGCAGCCAGCTGTTTTTTGAATTTATCTACCAGATCAGATCTCAATCCACGATTGGGAACAAGGCATAGAGCTGCTATAGGTATTACAGAAGAATCTGATGCTTTAGCCATAGTTGTTTCAGAGGAAACAGGTGTAATATCCCTTGCGGCTTCGGGACAGCTCAGGCGGCACCTGGATGAAGCCGAATTAAGAGAATCCCTTTTCAGCTATTTTGATATTACTAAAGGTAAAGGGAAATCCTTTATGAGGAGGCACGGATAATATGTTTTCTCTGCAGGAAAAACACAAAAAGATAATGCTTGCTTTATTTATAGCTATTTTACTGTGGACTTATGCCAATAATCAGGCTAATAACCTCTTCAGTTTTGGTGAAGAAAAAAATGAATCGTTTATTGTTGATTTAGAATACCGGAATCTGGATGACAAATATCGAATTAAATCAATATCAGGCGATAAAGCTGTGATAAGGATTGATTATGTGTCATATCTAGTTCAGCTTGATAAAGAAGATATAAATGCTTATATAGATTTGAAAGATGTTTCAATTGGTGATAATATAAAAATAATTGAAGTAAATGTTCCAACTGGAGCGAGACTAATTAGTATAGATCCTGGCTATGTTGTTGTTAATATTGAAGAGAAATAAATTATATGTTGAGGTGAATTTTTTGAAGAAGTTATTTGGAACTGACGGTGTGCGTGGTGTTGCAAACCAGGAATTGAAGGGCGATTTAGCCTATAAGCTGGGTAGAATAGGTGGCTTTTTTTTGACGGAAAATTATAATAAGAAACAGCGTCCAACAGTCATCATTGGTAAAGACACTAGATTATCTGGTGATATGTTGGAGGCAGCTCTTATGGCCGGATTAACTTCTGTTGGAATTGATGTTTGCAGACTTGGTATTATACCTACTCCAGGAGTATGTTACCTTACAGCAAATAAAGATGTACAGGGTGGTATAATGATTTCTGCTTCACATAATCCAACTGCCGATAATGGAATTAAATTTTTTAACGAAAGAGGAGTAAAGCTGAGTGATGAAGAAGAAATTGAAATAGAGTCGATTTTTTTTGCAGGCAAAGAAAAAGAACTTCCCTATCCTGTGGATGGTGATATTGGTATTGTAGATGAGAAATATGACTGGATTTCTCAGTATATAGCATACCTTATTTCTTCTGCTGAAAAAAATTTAAAAGGACTTAAAGTTGTAATTGACTGTGCGAATGGAGCTGCTTACAAAACAGCCCCAGAAGTATTCCGTAAACTGGGGGCAGAGATAAGTGTAATCAATAATCATCCAGATGGAGCTGCAATCAATGTTAACTGTGGTTCAACTTCGCCAGAACTTGCTGTAGCAGAAGTAAAAAGAATAAATGCAGATTTAGGAATTGCCTATGATGGTGATGCAGATCGAGTAATACTAATAGATGAAACTGGAGAGGTTGTACCAGGGGATAATATAATGGCAGTTGCAGCTTTAAATATGATGAAAAAAAATGAGCTGAACAAAAATACTGTTGTTACTACAAGATACAGCAATCTTGGGCTAACAGAGACATTACATAAAGCTGGGGGAAAAGTTGTTTTAACTAAAAATGGAGACAGATATGTTCTGGCAGAGATGCTGAAAAATGATTATAAACTTGGTGGAGAAAAGTCCGGCCATATTATTTTTAGTCAATATAATACAACAGGTGATGGAATTTTAACTGCAGTTAAAATTGCAGAAATAATGAAAGAAGAAAACAAGAGTTTAAGTGATTTGAAATCTGTTATGTATTACTGGCCACAAATTTTGGATAATATTAAAGTGAAGAAAAAAAATAAGTGGAAAGATAATGACAGAATTGCTGAAGTGATTGCTGAAGCTGAGCTTGATTTAGGCAGTCAGGGCAGAGTTTTTGTCAGAGCATCTGGAACTGAACCACTTGTAAGAGTTATGTTGGAAGGAAAGGAAGAAAATAAATTGGCTAAATGGTCTAAAAAAATAAGAGAAGTAATAGTGAAAGAGTTAAATTAATACATATGTATTAATTTAAGGAGGTGAGGCCAGAAAAGAAAATAAAAAAAGCGCCAGGGCTTGGATGGACGCAGAAAATCCAAGTTGACGAGGGAGAGAGTTATCGAAAATTCGGCGGATGCTCTCAGGTGCTGGCCGAGCACCTAATAGTTTGTCTTTAAAAACTGATAAGTGATTATCAGTACAGAGGAGATAAATGTCGGCTGACAGTTAAATATAGAAAATAAATGGAGGTTAAATTAATCAATGTGTGGAATTGTAGGTTATATTGGGAAAGAAGATGCAGCATCAATTCTCATTTCAGGTTTAAAAAAACTTGAATACAGAGGATATGATTCTGCAGGTATTGCAGTACATGAAAACAATGAAATTAAAATAAAGAAGAAAAAAGGTAAACTTGATAATTTAAGTTCGGAAATTAAATCAGAGATTTTTTCGGGGAAGGCAGGGATAGGACATACAAGATGGGCAACACACGGCAAACCATCAGACAGAAATTCTCATCCTCATGATGACTATAATGGGGAGATAGTAATTGTTCATAATGGGATTATTGAGAATTTTGAAAGCTTAAAAAAAGAGCTGATAGAAAAGGGTCATCAATTTAAATCAGATACAGATACTGAAGTTGTGGCCCATCTTATTTCGAGCAATTACAAGCATGATCTTAAAAAGGCAGTTGAGAAATCTGTGCAGAAACTTGAAGGTTCTTTTGCAATGGCAGTTATGTCGGTAGATTATAGTGACCGTATAATAGCTGTCCGCAAAGACAGTCCTCTAATTATTGGTATCGGAGAAAATGAAAACTTTCTTGCATCTGATATTCCTGCATATTTGAGCAGAACCAATGAATTTTATATCTTAGAAGATGGGGAACTGGCTGAGATAAGGCAGGATTCTATAGATATCTACAATTTTTTTTCCGGTGAAAAAAAAGAAAAAATTAAGACACATATAGACTGGGATGCAGAAATGGCTGAAAAACAGGGTTATGCACATTTTATGCTCAAAGAAATTAATGAACAACCTGAAGCATTAAAATGGCTGTTTCAGGATCACCTAACAGATGGTCAGATAGATCTGAGAGACAGTAATATTGATAAGAATTGGCTGTCTAAATACAGTAAAATTCATATTGTTGCCTGTGGAACTGCCTATCATTCCGGACTGCTGGCAAAATATCTGTATGAGGAGCTGCTGCAGATACCGGTTGAAGTTGAGGCTGCATCAGAATATCGATACAGAAAGCCACTTGTAGATAAATCCACCCTCATGATTGCTGTAAGTCAGTCAGGAGAAACAGCAGATACACTTGCTGCACTCAGACTTGCTAAAAAGAAAGGGGCAGATATTCTGGCATTTACAAATTCTAGAGGCAGCAGTATTGCCAGAGAATCTGATATGGTTCTCTATTTAAATGCCGGTCCGGAAATTGCTGTTGCATCTACCAAAGCATATACCAATATGGTAGCTGCTTTTTATATGCTGGTTCTCGATGGTCTAAGGCAGAAGGATGATTTTAGCAGAAAAGAGCTAAAAAAATTAACAGATCAGTTAATAAAATTACCGGAACTGCTGAGGCAGGTAATAGATAATACTGAAGAAAAAATAAAAGAAATTGCAGAAAAATATGCAGATAAAGAACATATATTCTTTATTGGTCGGAATACTGATTATGCACTGGCTTTAGAGGGTGCACTTAAACTGAAAGAGATTTCTTATATACATTCTGAAGCATATCCGGCCGGCGAGTTGAAGCACGGTACACTTGCTCTTGTTGAAGAAGGGGTACCGGTAATATCAATTGCTGTGCGGAAAAGACTTTTTGCAAAATTATTCAGCAATTTAAAAGAAGTTAAATCCAGAGGAGCAGAAACATTTCTAATTACTCTGGCAGGAAACAGCTGTGATAAAAACACTGTTGATGAAGCCATTGAACTGCCTGATATAGATGATTATTTTGCCGGCCTGCTTGCTGTTGTGCCGATGCAGCTTCTTGCATATTATACAGCCCTTATCTGTGAAAGGGATATTGATCAGCCGCGCAATTTAGCAAAAAGTGTTACTGTTGAGTAAAATATATTTTAGATTAACAAGTCCGGGTCGAGTCTGGCCCGGACTTTGCATTTATTGCCTTAATTTATTATAATAAATTAAAGATTAATCTTTTTAGAAATAAAGCAATTTGGGAAAGGATCGGCCAAATGATAATTGGTACAGGTGTTGATATTGTAGAAAATCAGCGGATAGAAAAATTGATAAAAAAATATGGAGACAGGTTTATTGAAAAATTATTTTTGTTATCTGAAGCTGACTACTGTAAAGATAAGGCGCAATATGTAAGCTGTTTTGCAGCAAGATATGCAGCAAAAGAAGCAGCTTTAAAAGCGCTGGGTACCGGACTTAGGGACAACAGCTGGCATGATATAGAAATATTTCACAGTGAATTGGGAAAACCAGAAATTAATTTAAAAGGTAATGCGGCTGAAATAGCAGCCAAAATGGGTGTAAAAAAAATATTTGTCACCATCTCACATGAACAAAACTATAGTATAGCCCAGGTTATTCTGGAAGGAGAAGATTAAATGTATATTTTAACACCATCTGAAATGGCTGAATGTGATAAAGAAACTATAGAAAATGGATTTCCGGAGATTTTACTTATGGAGTCTGCTGGTCTCTCTGCTGCTGAGTATGCAGATGAAATACTTACCAGTGTTGATGACTGCATTCTGCAGAAAGATAAAATAATCATTTCAGTTACAGCAGGTAAGGGTAATAATGGAGGAGATGGCCTTACTGCAGCCAGATTTCTTCACCAGTGGGGATATGAAGTTAAGGTTTTTCTTGCTGCAGAAGAGGATGATCTTAAGGGTGTAACAGCTAAAAATTATTCCATTTTAAAAAATCGCGGAGTCGATATTTGTAAAATAACCGGTAGTTTAAATGATAGTAATGCCTTAAAAATAAAAAATTCTGATCTTATAATTGATGCACTTCTCGGTACAGGTATAAAAGGAGAAGTGAGAGGTGTTTACAGATATTTAATTGATGTAATGAATGAAAGCAGTTCTCCTGTTCTTTCTGTTGATATACCATCAGGAATAAATGGAAAAACCGGGGAGATATGTGGTAGAGCTGTTAAAGCACTGTTTACAGTGACAATGGCAGCATACAAAAGAGGATTATTATTATTTCCGGGCAGAAAATATGCCGGTAAAATTCGTGTAGCTGATATTGGTATTACTGATAATGTAATAAAAAAGCACACTTCAAATTTAAAAGTATTATCTGATAGGGAGATTTTAGCACTTCTTCCAGAGCGGAAGAGAGATGGTCATAAAGGCAGTTTTGGTAAAGTACTAATTATCGGTGGGAAGATGGGTATGGAAGGTGCAGCTGTTTTAAGTGGCGAATCCTGCCTCCACACTGGTGCGGGTTTGGTTTATATTGCTGTACCGGAAACTGCTGCTAGAACCTGTGGGTCTTTAAGTAGAGAACTTGTTGTAATTTCATTAAAAAGCAGTGATAACATTGTGGACACAGCAGCCCTGGATACTATATTTGCAGCAGCGGAAACGGCTGATTTGGTTGTGGTTGGCCCAGGTATGGGCAGCAGTAAAAACACTCAGGAGATTATGCAGGAACTAATAACCAGTATTTCGAAACCACTTATAATTGATGCTGATGGAATTAATTCTATAATAAACCCAGCTATACTGAAAAAAAGTAGAGGAGAGATTCTTTTAACACCACATCCGGGAGAGATGGCCAGACTGCTTGGGAAGACAGCAGTGGAAATAAATAAAAATAGAATTGAAACTGCAGAAAAATTTGCTGCTGAATATGGAGTTAATTTAATACTTAAAGGTGCTTCAACTGTCATATCTTCTCCTGATGGAGAAACATACATTAATACAACAGGTACAGATGGTATGGCTACTGCAGGCAGTGGTGATGTTCTGACTGGTATTGCTGCAGGACTGGCTGCTCAGCAGATGAATCTTTTTTCTTCAGCAGTGCTGGCAGCTTATATACATGGAAAAGCTGGTGAAAAAGCAGCAGAAAAGTATACTGAATACTATATGACTGCAGGAGATATAATAGAAAACTTATCAGTTGTCTGGAAGCAGCTGATAAGAAAATATTAATAAATTAATAAAGGAGAAAAGACATGATATTATCTGATAAAACAATTAAAAATATGTTAGCAAATAAAGAACTTATTATAGAACCCCTGGATGAAATTCAGATTCAGCCTGCATCTGTAGATATGAGACTTGGTCGTGATTTTTTGAAAGTTGATGAAAATATGCTGCCAGTTATGACACTAACTGATAAAATAAAATATAAGGAATTTAGGGGAAGTGAAATAATTATTCCTCCCAACTCTTTTCTGCTGGCAACTACAAATGAGTATATTAAACTGCCTGATAATTTAACAGCATTTGTGGAAGGTAGAAGTTCTATTGGGAGAATGGGATTGTTTATACAGAACGCCGGCTGGGTTGATCCCGGTTTTGAAGGTCAGATTACTCTGGAATTATATAATGCTAATCGTCTGCCGATAAAACTGGAAGCTGACCGCAGAATCTGTCAGCTGGTTTTTGCAAAAATGGATAATACAGCTGAAAATCCTTATC
This sequence comes from Halanaerobium sp. DL-01, assembly GCF_003338615.1. Taxonomy (NCBI): domain Bacteria; kingdom Bacillati; phylum Bacillota; class Clostridia; order Halanaerobiales; family Halanaerobiaceae; genus Halanaerobium; species Halanaerobium sp. DL-01. Next base: position 29,020 of record NZ_QPJN01000015.1, on the reverse strand, counting down.
GAGGTAAATATCAGTTCCAGCAAAATACAGTAGGAAGCAGAGTATATGATGATTTAGAGAATAAGTAATTTTAACCGTAGGAGGTGTTCACAATTATAAACCTCGAAATTTTTGATATAGATAAATCAATTGGACCTGGTGATATTGTAGGTGCTTTTATAAATGAGGTTGGCCTTAACAGTAATGATATTGGAAAGATAAAAATAGACAAGAAAAATAAAAAAGCAGAAGTAGAAGTAGCAGAAGAAAGTGCTAAAAAAGTTGTGGAAATAATGGATGATAATCAGATCGGTGGAGTACATGTCAGAGTAAAAGCAAAAAGCCCAGATGATTTAAATGATAAAAAAGTAATTGAATATTACAAAAAATTCCGCAGTCTTGTTGAATTGGAAAGACAGGAAGAGATGGAAAGACATAAGCTTGAGATAAAATACCTCAGTCCGAAAGAAAGGCAGGCCAAAGGAAGGGCTATATTAGATTTAAAAGGTAAAGATGATGGAACAGCTTTTGGCCATAAACCTGCTGTAAAATTTATTAAACAAAATAAAGGTACAAAACTTCCGGATACAGAAATTGGCCCTGGAGATCTTGTGATGATAAGTTTAAATAACCCTTTAAATTCAGATAATCCAACCGGGACTGTTTCTGAAAAGACAAGATTTTCATTAACAGTTGCTTTTGACAGACAGCCGCCTTCATTTGTTTACGGCAAAAATCTCAGATTGGATTTATATGTAAATGATATAAGTTTTCAGCGTATGTTTACAGCTCTGGAACAGGTTAAAAATTGTCCTAAAAAGATGAAAAAGAAAAGAGATCTGCTGCTTAATAAAGTAAAACCAGCCTACAGTGAAAAAGAAATTGAAGTACTTAATAATAATTTAGATGAATATCAGAAAAAGGCAGTAGAAAAATCTTTAAAAGCAGAAGATATATTTTTAATTCAGGGTCCACCTGGAACAGGTAAAACTATAACAGCAGTTGAAATTATAAAAAATAATATTGAAGTAAATAACAGTGTTTTGGCAGCAGCAGATTCAAATATTGCAGTAGATAATTTGGTGGAGCTGCTGGCTGCAGAAGATATTGATGTCTTAAGAATCGGCCATCCAATTCGCATAACAAAAAGTTTAAGAGAACACACCCTGGATTATATGGTTCTTGAACATCCAGATTACAAAAAAGCCGAAAAACTTAGAGATGAAGTATCTGAACTAATAAATGAACAGGAAGATTATATTCATCCTAGTGGGAAATATCGGCGCGGTTTATCAGATCAGGAAATTAGAGAATATGCAGAAAAAGGTATTGATCATCATGTAAGAGGAATCAAACCCAAAATAATTAATGAAATGGCAGTTTGGCTTGAACTTCAGTCAAAAATAAATAACTATTTCAGCAGAATAAAAGAATTAGAACAGTCAGCAGTAAATGAATTGATAGAAAAAGCAGATGTAGTCTGCACTACAAATATTACTGCCGGTTCAGAACTGTTAGAAGATAAATTTTTTGATCTGTCTGTAATAGATGAAGCGACACAGTCAACAGAACCATCTGCACTGATACCATATTTAAAAAGCAGAAAAACCATTCTTATTGGTGATCACAAACAGCTTCCTCCAACTGTTTTAAGTAAAGAAGTTCTGAAACAGGGACTGGATCGTTCTTTGTTTGAAAGATTTATGGAGCTGTATGGAGAAGAATTTTCTTATCAGCTAAAAATACAGTACAGAATGCACAAAAAAATAATGGAATTTTCCAGTAGGGAATTTTACAATTCAAATTTAGAAGCAGCAGAGGAAGTTGCAGAACACACACTTAAAGATATTGGAGTCGCAGTTGATAGTGATGGAAGTGACTGTTTTGCTGATAAAGTTCTGTTTGAAGATTATCCGGTAGTTTTTCTAGATACTTCAGAAATGGAGGCAGCAGAAAGATCTCTTTCTGGATCAAATTCTTATGACAATCCTGTTGAAGCTGAAATAGTACTTGATATTGCTGATAAAGCTGTAAAATGGGGTGTTGATGAAAAAGATTTAGCAGTTATAACTCCTTATAAAGATCAGGTGGATCTGCTCTATCAGCATTGTAAATTTGAAAATATTGAAATTAATACTGTAGATGGTTTCCAGGGAAGAGAAAAAGAAATGATAATTTTCTCTTCAGTGCGGAGCAATAGCAAAGGTAATATCGGATTTTTGCGGGATTTAAGAAGGCTGAATGTTGCTCTGACAAGAGCAAGAAGAAAGCTGGTATTTATTGGAGATATCAATACTATCTCCAAACATAAGACATATAAATCACTGGTTGATTATATAAGAGAAAATGGACTTTTTTATAAACTTTAAAAAAAAATAATATTTTTTGCCGGGATTGACACCTATATTCTATTATTATATACTAAAAAAGAGAAAAGAATCATTTAATTTATTTCAGTAATAATGAGGTGGTTATATGGTGAAAAGGATTCGGCAGCGGCGTCAATTTACTGAGGCTGAGAAAAGGCAGATTGCAAGGGACATGATAGAAGGATACAAAAAGATAGCTTCCATTAACAGCAGCCTGGCAAAAGAAAATATTTTTAGTGATGATGAGGCTAAATAGCCTCATCTTGTTTTTTAAAATAATCAAGCTGTTCAAAGTACATACACCATTTTTAATATCCAATATCTCTATTGACACAGTTTAATATAAATGTATATAATTATATTAGATTTAAAAGAATATAATTTATAAATGGGGGTGCTTTCTTTGCCAGAATTTAAAGAAATAAAGCTAAAATTACCTAACTATTTATTAGAAGAACTAAACTCCTACTCCGGGCAGAATGATGAGCATCGGAATGCTATTTTACTTGATGCAGTAAAATTATATTTAAGAGAACGAAAAAAAGAAGAGGTCAGAAATGATCTAAAAAGAGGATACCTAAAAATGGCTGCTTTAAACCGGCAGCTGGCCGATGAAGGTCTTTCTACTGACTGCTATTCTTTTTATTGTTATGAACAACGACTTGTGGAGTGTGAAAAAATTGAAAGTAAAAAGAGGTGATGTTTTTTACGCTGATCTGAATCCTGTTATTGGATCAGAACAGGGGGGAGTAAGACCGGTTTTGATAGTCCAGAATGATATTGGTAATAAATACAGTCCTACTGTTATCGTAGCGGCTATTACTTCCCGAATAAACAAGGCAAAACTGCCAACCCATGTTGAAATTCCATCTGATTATACAAATCTTGATAAAGACTCTGTTGTTCTGCTGGAACAAATAAGAACAATAGACAAAAAAAGACTCCAGAGACATATTGCCCATCTGGGTGATGATGTCATAGAAGATGTTAATACTTCACTGGAAATAAGTCTGGGCTTAATAGATATTTAAAATCATTACATATTTTTCTGCTGCTTAATTTTTAAAGCAGCAGATTATGTGTTTAAATAGCTCAAATGTGCAGAATTAAAGTAAAATATAAATATTCCTACATCACCTTTTCTGCAGCTTGAAAATAAATTTTGGGGAAACTCCTATATTTATTTTCTTGACAATATGATTTTTGTGTCATATAATTTTTACAGGTGTATTTTTTTTGTAGAAAGATTGTGATTTGATTCACCGCTTTTGGTATAAATATAAATTTTCTAGACTGGATCGGCTTTTTTAATGATTTATTATGGCGGCTAATGGAGGTTAAAAATGAAGCTATCTGAAGTTAAATCCCTGCTCAATGTGGAAACAATTTATGGGGAAAAAAATATTGAAGACAGCCTGATAATAAAAAGTGCCTGTGGTGCTGATCTTATGAGTGATGTTCTTGCCTTTTCACAGGAGAAAACAATGCTGCTGACAGGACTGACAAATCCACAGGTTGTTAGAACAGCTGAAATGATAGGTATTCAGGCTATTATATTTGTAAGGGGGAAAAAACCACCGTCAGAAACAGTTTTTCTTGCTAAAGAGTTAAAAATACTGCTCTACAGTACCGAAAAGACTCTTTTTGAAGCTTGTGGTCTGCTTTATAAATATGGTATTCGTCCAGAAGAAATGAATTATATTTAATAACCTTCAAAAAAATTATTGGGAGCTGACTATTCCTTGCAGAAAAAAGAAATTTTAAATGTTGCTATTGAAAGATTTGATTTTCAGAGTGGTGGAGAAGCATCCAGTCAATTAAAAAATATGCTCCGCAAATTAGGTGTAAGTTCGGATATTGTTAGAAAAACAGCAATAGTGACTTATGAACTGGAGATGAATGTAATAATTCACTCTTTCGGCGGTAAAATCACTGCTCAAATATCAGAGGATGAGCTTGTAATTTATGCAGATGATAAAGGACCAGGGATAGCTGATTTAGAGAAGGCATTAACTCCTGGTTTTTCTACTGCTGGAAGTGAAATTAGAGAAATGGGATTTGGAGCCGGAATGGGGCTTGTTAATATCAAAAGATATGCCGATAATATGGATATCAGAACTGCTGAAGGTGAAGGTACAAATATTAAAGTGACTATTAAACTGGAAAAACCTTTATAGAGTGTTCATGGGAGGATTAAGATGGTAGATAAGCATTCTGTGCTTCTTAAGGAAGATAAATGTGAAGGATGTACAAACTGTGTAAAAAAGTGTCCAACAAGAGCGATAAGAGTTCATCAGGGGAGAGCATGGATTAAAGAAGATCTCTGTATAGATTGTGCAGAGTGTATACGCACCTGTGAATATCATGCTAAATATACAGAAACCGATCAGCTGGATGATATTAAAAATTATAATTATCCGGTTCTTATAATACCGCCGAGTTTTTATGGTCAATTTGAATCTGATATTTCAGTAACTAAAATAAAGGCAGCTGTATTAAAACTTGGTTTTAAAAGAGTTTACGATGTAGCAGAATCTGCAGCAGCTCTTTCCAGAAAAACATTAGAATTTTTGGAAAATAACAGCGGAAGTTTTATATCAGCTTCCTGTCCGGTTATTATACGGCTGATTAAACTGCTTTATCCGGGTCTCATAGATATGATCATACCTTTTAAATCTCCAGTTGAACTCTGTGCAGAAAAAACAAAAAAACTGCTGTGGGAAAAGGAAAATATAAAAGCAGATATATTTCTGCTGACTCCCTGTCCTGCAAAATTAACCACCATAAAATATCCTTTGGGTCAGAAAAAAAGTTTTTTAACTGGTGCAATAGGTGTAGAAAATATTTATCAGAAAATATATGATAAACTTTCTGAAATAACTGCTGAAGAAACAGAACAGTTTTCGGATTTTTCACCTGCAACAATATGGGGACAGGAAGGTGGAGAAACAGATATATTAAAAAGATGGAAGGGAATTTCTTTTGTAAATGTTTCCGGTATACATCAGGTTAAGAAAATTCTCGATGAAATTGAAAGAAACAATATTTCTTCTGATATAAAATATTTTGAGCTCAGTTCCTGTATAAATGGCTGTGTTGGAGGAGTATTAAATGTGGTAAATCCCTTCCAGGCAAAATTTAATCTTCAGAAAAGAATGGAACAAATTTCTGAGCTGGATAAAAAAGATAAAAAAGATTTTATTTACAATTTTTTAATTACAGAGAAAATAGAAGCTGAAGATGTCGGAAAACTGGATCCAGATTTCCAAAAAGCAATGGAAAAGTTAGAACAGATGGAAAAAGAAATAGAAAGCCTGCCCGGTCTTGACTGTGCTGCCTGTGGTGCTCCTGACTGCAAAACCTTTGCAGAAGATATAGTTAATGGACTCGCAAATAAATCTGATTGTATCTTTATGCTGAGAAAAAATGTTGGTCAGCTTGCAGATGAGCTGTCTGAACTTGCACATGAGCTGCCGCCTGTAATGTCATCAAAAAAGGAGGAAAATAATGAAAGTAAAAGATCTGATTGATGAGTTAGAATTAGAGGTTATTGCCGGGCCTGATTTGGATAGAGAAGTCAGTGGAGTTTACTGTGGTGATCTGCTGAGTAATGTAATGGCAAATGCAAAAAAAGATAACATTTGGCTTACAGTACAGGGACATCAGAACACAACTGCAGTAGCTCTTTTAGTAGATGTTTCAGCTGTTATTATTGTGGAAGGGTTTGATTTTGACGAAGCAGCTGTTAAAAAAGCATATCAAAAAGGAGTAAATCTGCTTAAAAGTAAAGAAACTGCTTATGAAATTGCCTGCAAATTGTGTGAAAGAAATTTATAAAATGAATGAATATAAAGCTGATTTTCATTTGCATTCTGTACTATCTCCCTGTGGAGATCTACTTATGACAGCTAAAGCAGTTATAGAAAAAGCTAAAAAAATTGGGATAGATATCATATCTTTAACCGATCACAACTCTGCAGAAAATGCAGAAATCTTTCAATATTATTGTGAAATAAATAATATAATGTTTGTACCTGGGATGGAAGTAGAGACAAAAGAAGAAATTCATGTACTAACATTTTTCCCCGATATAAATACCTTAAAAAAATGGCAGGAAAAAGTATATAAATCTTTACCAGATATAAAAAATGACGAAGAATTTTTTGGACCCCAAATTGTACTTGATTTTAATGACAAATACAGCAAAAAAAACGATAAAATGCTTGCTGCTGCTGTGAATATGACACTATCTGAGGTGATAAAAGAGAGTAAAAACCTGAATGGAATAGCTGTTCCTGCACATTTGGATAGAAATAAAAGTATAATAAGTCAGCTGGGATTTATACCGGATGATCTTGCAATAGATGTAGTAGAAATATCAAAAAATGCTGATCCAGTTAACTTCCGCAAAAAATACAACATATCAGAACAGATAAATATAATGAAGAATTCTGACAGCCATTATCTTGATGATATTAGATCTTATATTACTTTAGTTATGAAAGAAAAAAGTTTTGCCGAATTTTTACTGGCCTTAAAGTCTAAAAACGGCAGAAAAATAAAATTTAACGATATATAATTAAACTTAGGAGGTTTATATTATGGCAGAAATTAAAGAAGAAAAATTAGAAAAATATCTGACACCTGTTAGAAAAATTTTAGAGCGTTATGAAAAAAAAGAGCACTATTTAATTCCAGTTCTTCAGGAAGCCCAGGAAGAATACGGCTACCTGCCAGAAGAAGTCTTAAAAGAAGTAGCAAGTGGACTCGATCTTTCCTTAAGTCAGGTTTATGGAGTAGTAACTTTTTACAGTCAGTTTCATCAGGAACCCAGAGGAAAAAATATTATCCGTGTCTGTATGGGTACAGCTTGTCATGTTAGGGGTGGTGACAAAGTTTTAGAGGCACTTAAAGATGAACTGAATGTTGATAGTGGAGAAACAACGGAAGATCTTAAATTTACTCTGGAATCTGTAGCCTGTGTAGGTGCATGTGGACTGGCTCCGGTAATGATGGTTAATGATAACACTCACGGTCGGCTGACTCCGGAAAAAATTCCGGAAATACTGGCTAAATACAGCTAAAATGAGGGAATTAACACTTCATATCCTGGATATCATTGAGAATTCTCGTGAAGCGGGAGCAGATTTAATAAAACTCAAAATTTTTGAACAGCCCGAACAGGATAGTTTAAAAATTTTTTTAAAAGACAATGGTTCAGGTATAGATGAAGATAAATTAGAAGATATTACTAATCCATTTGTTACCACGCGCACAACCAGAGAAGTTGGTCTGGGCCTATCGCTGTTTAAACAAGCTGCTGAAAGATGTGGTGGAAATTTTTATATTAAATCAGAAAAAGGAAAAGGTACCGAAGTAATGGTGGAATTTCCCTATAATCATATTGATAGAGCTCCACTGGGAGATATTATTACCACAATAATTTCTTTTATAGCAGTAAATGGAGATTCTATCGATTTAATTTACAGGCATAAATTTAAAAATAGAGAATTTTGTTTTGACAGCAGAGAAGTAAAAAAAGAATTGGATGGTATTTCTATTCAATCAAAAGAAATAATAAGTTGGATAAAAAATTATCTAAAAGATAGCTTTGCTGAAATATATGGAGGTGAAAATTAAGTTGAAATCTTTAAAAGAATTAAAAGAATTAAGAAATAAAGTGCAAAAAGAAATGGAAATGAGAGATCAGAGTACAAAACCTGAAATTATAGTTGGCATGGGAACATGTGGAATAGCAGCAGGAGCAAGAGATATTCTAAAAGCAATACTGGAAGAAGTAGACAGAAGAAATATTGATTTAAGAGTGACTCAAACAGGATGTATAGGTATGTGCGAAAAAGAACCGCTTATAGATGTAAAAATGCCCGGTAAAAAAAGAATTACCTATGGTAATTTAAGTACCGATGATGTAAAAAAAATAATTGCGGAACACGTTATTAACGGAAATATTGTTAAAGATCTTGTAATAGCAAAACACGAAGATTAAATATAGAAAAGGAGGCATCGATTAATGAAAGAAACAATTTACCGTTCCCATGTTTTGGTCTGTACAGGTACTGGTTGTGTTTCTTCTGGGTCAAAAAATATAAAAATGGCTCTTGAAGATGAGTTAGCTGCAAAAGATCTCAGTGATGAAATTAAGATTGTAGAAACAGGATGTCACGGTTTCTGTGAAAAAGGACCTATTATGATTGTCTATCCTGAAGGTGTATTTTACTGTCAGGTAGAATCAGAAGATGTTGCCGAAATAGTAGAAGAACATCTTCTTAAAGGAAGAATCGTGGATAGGCTGCTTTTTAAAGAACCTTTTACTGAAGAAAATATTCCTTCATATAGTGATATAGATTTTTATAAAAAGCAGAAAAGAATAGTTCTTGCCAACTGCGGCCGCATAGATCCCGAAGATATAAACGAATATATTGCTTTAGGCGGATATGAAGCAGTCGGTAAAGCATTAACCAAAATGACTCCACAGGAGGTTATAGATGAAGTTAAGAAAGCAGGACTTAGGGGCCGTGGGGGTGGAGGTTTCCCCACAGGATTAAAATGGCAGTTTGCAAGAAATTCTGATAGTGAAAAAAAATATGTAATCTGTAATGCTGATGAAGGTGATCCAGGAGCATTTATGGATAGAAGTCTGCTGGAAGGAGACCCCCACAGAGTTATTGAAGGAATGATGACTGCTGCTTATGCAATTGGAGCAGATGAAGGGTATGTATATGTAAGAGCAGAATATCCACTGGCAATAAGAAGACTGGAAAAAGCTATCAAACAGGCTGAAGAATACGGCCTGCTTGGTGAAGATATATTCGGAAGTGGATTTAACTTTAAACTTCATATTAAAAAAGGAGCTGGAGCATTTGTATGTGGTGAGGAAACAGCTCTTATGGCTTCAATAGAAGGCAAAAGAGGCATGCCTCGTCCCAGGCCTCCTTATCCGGCAGTAAGTGGACTGTGGGGTAAACCAACCAATATAAATAATGTGGAAACACTAGGTAATATTCCATATATCATAAAAGAAGGTTCTGAAGCCTTTTCTTCCATTGGTACTGAAGGAAGTAAAGGAACAAAGGTTTTTGCACTGACCGGTAAAATAAATAATACTGGCTTAGTAGAAGTACCGATGGGTACGACTTTAAGAGAAGTAATATTTGATATTGGTGGTGGACTGCAGGAAGGTAAAAAATATAAAGCTGTACAGACAGGTGGACCTTCTGGTGGATGTATACCGGAGGAATATCTTGATTTACCGATAGATTATGATTCTCTGCTGGAAGTTGGAGCAATGATGGGATCAGGTGGTATGGTTGTAATGGATGAAGGAACATGTATGGTAGATGTAGCCAGATTTTTTCTAAACTTTACTCAGAGCGAATCATGTGGAAAATGTACTCCCTGTCGTGAAGGTACAAAAAGAATGCTGGAAATCTTAAACCGCATCTGTGAGGGTGAAGGTGAAGAGGGAGATATTGAACTTCTGGAAGACTTAGGCCAGCATATTAAAGATACAGCTTTATGTGGTCTGGGCCAGACAGCACCAAATCCAGTTTTAAGTACAATACATTATTTTAGAAATGAATATGAAGCACATATATATGAAAACAAGTGTCCTGCCGGTGTATGTAAAGAACTTGCAGCTGCATATGTGATTGATGAATCATCCTGTGTGGGCTGTGGACAATGTGTTAAAGTTTGTCCTGTTGATGCGATTTCTGGTAAGCCGAAAGAAACTTATGTAATAGATGCAGAAACATGTATTTCCTGTGGAGCATGTGCTGATAGGTGTCCTGTTGACGCTATCTCCCAGGGTTAATCTGGAAATATAGGAGGTTTAAAAATGAGTAAAATAAATTTAACTATAGATGGTCAGACGATTGAGGCAAAATCAGATCAGTCAATACTTGAAGCTGCCAGAGAAATAGGAATAGATATTCCTTATTTGTGCTATCACCCGGATCTCAGCCTGCACGGAGCCTGCAGAGTATGTGTTGTAGAAGATCTGGAAAGCGGCAGACTACTTGCTTCATGTGCCACCCCAGTTGGTGATGGGATGAAGATTAGCACAAGAAGTATGAAGGCGAGAAAGGCCCGAAGAAAAAATGTTGAACTGCTGCTGGCAAATCACCCCAATGATTGTCTGGGATGTGACCGAAATAGGCACTGTGAACTTCAGGATATAACTTATAAGCTTGGAATACAGAAAGAAGATGTAGAAAAATATGAAGGTGATAGAAGAGAACTACCACTTAATACGGTTGGACCGGCTCTAAAAAGAGATCCAAATAAATGTATACTTTGTGGCCGCTGTGTCAGAATCTGTGAAGAAATACAGGGCGTTTCTGCACTTCAATTTACACAGAGAGGATTTGATTCTATTGTTACAACAGCATTTGACCTGCCTCAGGCAGAAATAAATTGTGCTAACTGTGGTCAGTGTGCTACAGTATGCCCTGTTGGAGCACTAACAGAAATGAGCGAAATCGAAAAAGTTTGGTCTGCACTGGAAGATGATAAAAAACATGTTGTTGTACAGACTGCACCATCCATCCAGGCGACAATTGGAGAAGAATTTGGCATGGATGCTGGAACAGTTGTTACAGGTCAACTTGTAGCTGCACTGCACAGAATAGGGTTTGATAAAGTATTTTCAACTGACTTTGCAGCTGATCTGACGATTTTAGAAGAGGGTAATGAGTTTTTAAAGAGATTGAAAGGAAATAAAAAACTGCCACATATTACTTCCTGCTGTCCGGGTTGGGTAAAATATGCAGAACACAACTTTCCGGATCTGCTTAATCATCTCTCAACAGCTAAATCACCTATGCAGATGTTTTCTGCTCTTAGCAAAACTTATTACTCTCAGCAGAGTGGAATTGATGCAGAAGATATATATACAGTGGCAGTAATGCCCTGTACAGCTAAAAAATTCGAAAAAGACAGAGATGAGATCAATGCAAGCCGATTTAAAGATACAGATGCAGTTTTAACAACTAGAGAACTTGCAAGAATGATTAAAGAAATAGGAATAGATTTTAATTCACTGCCTGATGAAGAATTTGATGAACTGATGGGAGAGTCTAGTGGGGCAGGTACTATTTTTGGTACGACAGGTGGAGTTACTGAGGCAGCTGTAAGAACTGTTAAAGAAAAATTGACAGGTGAACCTCTTGAAAGATTGAATCTTGGCTTTAGAGGTATAAATTCTGCAGAGCTGGAGATAGGAGATAGAAAAATAAAAGTTGGCATTGCTAATGGATTGGCCAATGCAGAAAAACTGCTTAATAAAGTCAGAGCAGGTGAATCTGATTATGATTTTATAGAAATTATGGCCTGTCCACACGGATGTGTTGGTGGAGGGGGTCAGCCTCGTCCTGCAACAAATGAGAAAAAAGATAAAAGAGCTGCTGGTTTAAGTAATATAGATGTCAGCAATGAAATTAGAAAATCACACGAAAATCCACAGATAATCAAATTATATGAAGAATTTTTGGGAGAACCACTCAGTGGAGAATCTCATCACCTGCTGCATACAAAATACAAAGCAAGACCAAAAAACTAATATAGATTATTTGAGAAAGGGTTCTATAAAATATAATCAATTATGGAATTTTATAAAAACTCAAAATTCTTGACAAAATTATTTTAATTGAGTATAATAAAAATAGAATTGAATATTCAGATAAGTAGATAGTGAGTTAATTGGTGTGTTACTGTTTGGCAGGCATAAACCAGGATTTGGGATAGTTATATCATCCTTAATCCTGGTTTTATTAATGTCTATGGGAAAAGTCCTTTTTTCTTATCTATCAACAGTATATAATACCAGGAAATGATACTGGATGATTTATTGTGGATAAAATTTATAGATCCATAATTTCCGCTATCAACAAAATTTAACCTTACTGTAATAAAGAATTTCTAAGGATATTTTGTCTTTTAAAATTTAATTATTGATCAAAAGTTACTGAAGGGAGGAGAGAATTGGCAGCTAAATATAGTTTTCGAATAGAGAAAATTTATAATAACAATGTTATTCTGGCTATAAATTCAGAAGATAATCGAGAAGTGGTAGTAGTAGGTAAAGGTATAGGTTTTAATACTAAAGTTGGCAGTAATGTAGAAATTCCTGCCAGAGAAATAGAAAAATATTTTCTGGCATATAAAAGTGGAGATAGAGAAAAATATCATCAATTAATTAATCAGCTTGACGATTCTGTTATAGGTGTAAGTGAAGAAATTATTGATTTAGCTGTAGATAAATTTGGTTCGTTAAATCCTCATATACATATAGCTCTAACAGACCACATTGGTTTTTCCGTGGAAAGAATTGCTAATAATATGGAAGTTGCCAATCCATTTATTGAAGAAATAAAAGCACTTTATACTGAAGAATATCAGGTAGCAGAAGAGGGAAAAAAAATTATTGAGTCAAAATTAAATGTTAAAATTCCAGAATCTGAGATTGGTTTTATTGCGATGCATATTCATGCAGCAAGATTAAATAAAGATGTTTCAAAAACAGTTAAACAGACCTCATTAATTAAGGAACTGGTCGAATGTGTAAAAGCAGAACTGAAAATTGATTTTTCTAAAGAAGATCTTTCGTATATGAGATTGATCAATCATTTAAGATTTTCACTGCAGAGGCTTGAAAATAAAAAAACCATTAAAAATCCTCTAATAGATAAAATTAAAGAAGAATTTGTACAGAGTTTTCAGCTGGCATTAAATCTGTCAGAAATTATTGAAAAGCGTACAGGTAAATCTTTGCCCATAGATGAAGTCGGTTATCTTGCTTTACACCTGCAGAGGCTGCAGGTTGGAAAATAAATATAATATTGGAAAGGGGGGATTAATCTCTTCTAACTGTCAGGAAACCATTAATAGATAGGAGGAAAATAAAATGAGAAATTTTTTTTCACAGCTTCAGAGAATTGGTAAATCACTTATGCTGCCTATTGCAGTTTTACCGGCAGCAGCTCTTCTTTTAAGATTAGGAGCACCAGATGTCTTTGATATTCCTTTTGTAATGGCAGCAGGTTCAGCAATATTTGATAATCTTGCTTTATTATTTGGTATTGGTGTTGCTGTAGGAATTGCTTTTGACAGTTCAGGTGCTGCTGGACTTGCAGGTGCAGTTGGATATTTTGTGTTAACCAGAGGTACACAGGCAATTAATTCTGATATTAATATGGGAGTTTTAGCTGGTATAATTGGTGGATTGATGGCGGGAGCTCTTTATAATCGCTTTCATGATATTGAACTACCTGATTTTTTAGGATTTTTTGGCGGACGCCGTTTTGTGCCAATTGTAACTGGAGCTGCCAGTGTTATACTGGCTGGTATATTTGGATTTATATGGCCGCCAATACAGGAGGCAATTCAGGCAGCTGGACAGTGGATTATTGATGCTGGAGCTCTTGGAGTTGGAGTTTATGGATTTCTAAATAGATTATTAATACCGGTTGGTTTACATCATGTAATGAACAGTTTTATCTGGTTTTTATTTGGCGAATTTACAAATGCTGCAGGAGAGGTAGTTACAGGAGATTTATCAAGATTTTTTGCTGGTGATCCATCTGCAGGTATATTTATGGCTGGATTTTTCCCAATGATGATGTTTGGACTGCCAGCTGCTGCTCTAGCAATGTATAATTCAGCTAAAGAGGAAAATAAAAAAGCAGTTGCAGGTATTTTTTTAAGTGTTGCTTTAACTTCCTTTTTGACAGGTATAACTGAACCGATAGAATTCAGCTTTATGTTCCTGGCACCAGTTTTATATGTAATTCATGCACTTTTAACTGGAGGTTTGCTTGTTGTAACATATATTTTGGGTATTAAACATGGTTTTGGCTTTTCGGCAGGGGCAATAGATTACTTTTTAAATTATGGACTTGCCACAAAACCATTTTTGATTATACCTATTGGGCTAGTTACATTTGTTGTTTATTATTTTTTATTTCGCTTTGTGATAGAAAAATTTGATATTCCAACACCAGGGCGTTTAGAAGAAGAAGCAGCAGTCAGTGCAGGAATGAATATTATGCCAGAATCACAGAAGAAAAAATCTTCTTCTGAAACAGCAGAAGAAGAAAGTGATGCTGCAAAATATGTAGCAGCTCTTGGTGGAAAAAATAATATTAATAAAGTTGAATCCTGTATTACACGTTTGCGACTTGAAGTAGAAGATTCGGATAAAATAGATGAAAATGCTCTTAGGAGTCTGGGAGCTGCCGGGGTATTAAAAGCAAATAAAAACAATGCTCAGGTTGTTGTTGGAACAAAAGCAGAATTAATTGCTGATAAAATAAAAAAAGAGCTATCCAGATAATATGACTATAAAAGGGAGGTAGGACCTACCTCCCTTTTATATTTGAGTTAATACATAAGTATTAAAATTTTTTTTCAAAAAAAGTGTCATTTGTTTTAAGATTAATGATAAAAAAACATTTACTAGCAGTTATATAATAAGTTGTGTAAATGACCGAAACTAGGGGCTATATCCATCTTTAAAAATTTTAGAATTAAAATGATAGGAGAGATTAAAAATGTTAAAGAGACTGTTGAGTTCTACTCCTAAAGAGATTTTAAACTATAATGCAGAAGAACTTTTAGAAAGCATTAAACTTTCTGAAGGGAGAACTGTTTTGAGTGAAGTAATTGGTAAAACATCTCTTTTTCGCGATGTCAGCAATGCAGAAATAGCCGCTGCTTTTGGAGCTGATATTTTACTTTTAAATTTATTTGATCTTGAACAGGCAAAATTCAAAAACATAGCAAAGGAGACAGCTTTTGAGATAGTTAAAGAAATAAAAAAATTATGTGGTCGTCCTTTAGCAATTAACCTAGAACCGGTTAGTACAGATGAACTTCAATCTGAACGTTTTATAAAATTGAGTTCTGGCCGCAAAGCAACTTTAAATAATATAGAAAAGGCTGTCAAAGCAGGTTTTAATATGATAACTTTTACAGGAAATCCTTCAGTTGGAGTTAGTAATCAGGCAATTATTGAAGCAGTTAAAGCTGCTGACGAAAATTTTGGTGGTCAAATAATTATAGCAGCTGGAAAAATGCATATGTCAGGTATAAATGAAGATTATTTAGCAGCTAAATATATAGATTCTTTAATTTCTGCAGGCACAGATATAATTTTATTACCTGCTCCCGGTACAGTTCCCGGAATTGATTTAAATTCCCTTAAAGAAATAATTCAATTGATTCATAATCGTGGTAAATTGGCTTTAACTGCAATTGGAACTTCACAGGAAAGTTCTGATCAGCAGACAATAAGAGATATAGCTATGATGAGTAAAATGGCAGGAGCTGATATTCAGCATATAGGAGATGCCGGATATGCAGGGATAGCTTTACCTGAAAATATTTTAACTTTATCTAAAACAATTCGAGGAAAAAGACATACCTATCGCCGGATGGCACTTTCAATTAATCGATAAATTTTATTTACAACATAAATATGAGGAATTATTTTAATGAAAGGTTTTAAGAAATTACAAAAGATTGGTAAAGCTCTAGTGACATTAGCTGCTTTAGGAGGCAGCAAAAACTTAGAAAGTGTAGATGCCTGTATAACAAGATTGAGGTTAGAAGTTGTAGATAATGCAGTAATTGATGAAAAAGAGCTGAGAAAATTAGGGGCGTCAGGTATTATGAAATCAGGGAACAGTGTTCAAGTAGTATTTGGCCCAGGATCTGATGCTTTAAAGGATAAAATAAAGAGTTTAATGTAAATAAAGTATATTTGGTTAAATTGGTTAAATGAATTAGCTTGTCTAAATTAAAATAAATATATTATGATGATTTTAGGAGGAGATCTAATGTTCAATATATTTAAGAAAAAAGAAGAATATCTGACTGCACCTTTTGCCGGAGATGTTACTGATTTAAAACAGGTACCAGATGAAGCCTTTGCCCAAAAAATGGTGGGAGATGGTTTTGCTATAACTCCAGAAGAAAATGTAGTTAAGTCACCCTGTGCTGGAGAAATTGTACAGATTTTTTCAACAGGACATGCAGTTGGAATCAAAACTAAAAAAGGGCTAGAAGTACTAGTTCATATCGGTATAGATACTATAAAATTGGATGGAGAAGGATTCGAAAAATTAGTTAAAAATGGAGATCAAGTAGAGGTGGGAACACCTTTAATAGAAATAGATTTAGAGTATATAAAAAATAACGCTCCTTCTATTTTAACTCCTGTTATTATTACCAATATGGAAAAAGTTAAAAGCATGGATTTGGTTAAAACAGGTAAAGTTAAGGCTGGAACAAAAGTTCTTAAAATAGAATTAGCTTAATTAAATAATTTATTTAAATATTTAATAGAAAAGGAGTTTCTCCCTTTTTTAACTATAAAAGTAATTTTGGGGGAAATTCCTTAAATAGTATGTTTAATAAGGGAGATATCTGCTACTTAGTTATTTCCCTTTTTATATTTAGATAAATTTGATATAATAAAAAAAACACTTTTATCTAATATTAAAAACGGGATGATTAATAATGGATTTCAAAAGAATTGTAGTAAAGGTAGGCAGCAGTTCAATAAGCAATCAAAACGCCAAGCTAAACTTTAGTCAAATTGAGGCTCTGACTAGGCAGTTAGTTGATTTAGAAAATCAGGGTCGAGAAATGATATTGGTTAGTTCAGGAGCGATAGCAGCTGGCATGGGAGAGCTGGGTTATGCAAAAAAACCAGTATCTATTCCAGAACAACAGGCATGTGCAGCTGTTGGTCAGGGAGTTTTAATCGGAATCTATAACAAATTTTTTAGAGAGTATGGGGCAAAATGTGCTCAAATTTTATTGACTTCAAGTGATTTAGAGAATAGAAATCGTTATTTAAATGCTTTTAATACTTTAAAAACTTTAATTGATTATGGCATTATTCCAGTAATTAATGAAAATGATACGGTTGTTACTAATGAAATCAAGGTAGGAGATAATGACAGGTTAGCTGCAAGAGTTGCTGGATTAGTAGAAGCTGATTTATTAATTAATTTATCTGATGTTCCAGGCCTGTATAATGGTAATCCAAGTGAAAAAAGTGATAAGTTAAAACTAATTTCTAAAGTAGAAAAAATTACAGAAGAAATTGAAAAAATGGCTGGAGGTAAAGGCAGTAAAATTGGAACTGGTGGGATGATGACCAAAATTGCTGCTGCTAAAATTGCTGTAAATTCAGGGATAATGATGATAATTGGACCTGGACATGATAGAAATATTATTCTTAAACTGGTGGAAATGGCTGAAAAAGAAAAAACTAATATTGGGACAACATTTATGCCCTGCAGTGATAGTTTATGTAAGCGCAAGCAGTGGCTTAATTATAATATAACACCTGCTGGGAAATTAATAGTAGATGAAGGAGCAGCAGAGGCTCTCAAAAAAAGAGGGAAAAGTCTTCTTCCAGGGGGAATAAAGGATGTTGAAGGGGAATTTAATGCAGGAGAGCTTGTCATCATAGAGGATTTCACAGGAGAATTTGCCAGAGGTTTAGTAAATTATAGTTCTGATGAGATCCAACAAATTAAGGGAAGGCATTCTAATAAAATAAGTGAGGTGCTTGGTTACTATAATCAGGCTGAGGTAGTTCATCGGGATAATATGGTATTAGGAGGAGATAAATAATGAGTATTAGAGAAAATCTTATTTCGCAGGCTAAAAAGGCTAAACAAGCTGCAAGAGAATTGGCCAATTTATCAAGTAAAGATAAGGATAAAGCACTTATGTTAGTAGCTGATAAACTAATTGCCAGAAAAGAAGAGATACTAAAAATAAACAAAGAAGATATGAAAAAGGGAAAAAAGGAGGGATTATCAGAGGCACTTTTAGACCGTCTTAAACTTAATGAAGATAGAATAATATCTATGGCAGAAGGGTTAAGACAGGTTGCAGCTCAGGAAGACCCAATTGGTGAAGTGCTTCATATGTGGAAAAGACCAAATGGTCTGCAGATCGGAAAAGTTAGAGTCCCACTTGGAGTAATTGGAATAATCTATGAGGCGAGACCAAATGTTACAGTTGATGTAGCAGGTTTATGCCTAAAGTCGGGGAATACAGTTCTTTTACGAGGTGGTTCAAATGCATTTAACTCAAATAAGATATTGACAAATATTATACAGGGTGGTCTAAAGGAGGCTAATCTTCCAGAGGATTCTGTTCAGCTTATAGGTACAACTGACAGAAAAGCAGTAGATATATTATTTACATTAAATCAATATTTGGATGTACTTATCCCTAGAGGTGGAAGAGGTCTGATTCAGAAAGTAGTTAACGAATCCAGGGTACCTGTTATAGAAACCGGGGTAGGAAACTGTCATGTTTATGTTAATAAAGATGCAGATTTAAATAAAGCCAAAAAAATAGTTTTTAATGCTAAATACAGCAGACCGGCTGTCTGCAATTCAGCAGAAAGTCTGCTGGTTGATGAAGAAATATCCGAAAAATTTTTACCTGAGATGGCACGTATTTTTTCGGAAAATAATGTTGAGTTAAGAGGATGTGAGAAGACTAGAGCAATTGTACCATATGCAGCTGAAGCAACTGAAGAAGATTTTGGCAGGGAATATCTTGATTATATAATTTCGGTTAAGGTTGTTAAAAATTATGATGAGGCAGTGGAACATATATATAAATATGGAACAAAACATTCTGAAGCTATTGTAACCGAAAATTATACAACTGCCAGAAATTTTTTGAATGATATTGATGCAGCCGCAGTTTATGTCAATGCGTCTACAAGATTCACTGATGGTGGCGAATTTGGACTTGGAGCTGAGACTGGTATAAGTACCCAAAAACTGCATGCAAGAGGTCCAATGGGTATAAAGGAACTTACAACAACAAAATATATTATCATGGGAGATGGACAGATACGCGAATAAAATGGTATCTGAATGCAGGAGGTTATTATGAAATTAGCAGTTATTGGTTTAGGTAATATGGGGACAGCTATTTTGAAAGGAATTAGAGAAGCGGGAATTTTTAAAGCAGAGGATATAATTGCCTGTGATAAAAAATTTTCTGATCCTGATAATAAGCCTGATGAAGTTTTTAGGCAGGTCAGGTTTACAGATGATAACCGGAGTGGTGTTAAAGAGGCAGATGTAGTGCTGCTGTCTGTAAAACCGCAAATTATTGAACATGTACTTGAAGAAATAAGTGATTTAAGCAGTGGAAAGCTTTTTATATCTATTGCTGCGGGTATAAAAATAGATTATTTAAAACAGAAGCTTGGTAATGATGCGAAAATTATTAGGGTAATGCCGAATACTCCCGCTTTAATAAATTCAGGTGCAGCTGCTCTTTCTCCTGACAGCAGTATTACCAGTAAAGAGCTTAAAACAGCCAAAAAAATATTCTCTGCTGTGGGAGAAACTGCTGTTATCGAAGAAGAATATATGGATGCTGTTACAGGGCTAAGCGGCAGTGGCCCGGCTTTTATTTATATACTTATTGAAGCAATGTCTGATGCTGGCGTTTTAAATGGTTTAACTAGAGAAACAGCATTAAAACTTGCTGCTCAGACAGTAAAAGGCAGTGCTGAGATGGTGCTTAAAACAGGCAGACATCCAGCGGAGCTTAAAGATATGGTTACTTCTCCTGCAGGTACAACTATTGCCGGTCTTTCTGTACTTGAGGACAGAGCTTTTAGAGCTTCCATTATTAAGGCTGTGAATAGGGCAGTAGAACGGTCAGAAGAGCTGGGGAGCAGTGATTGAGGTGAATAAATTTGACTGAAAAATATAGAAAAATATCGAACTCACCTGAAGAAACATTTAATTTTGGTGTTTTGCTCGGCAGATTTATAGAAAAAGGATTTTTGCTTTTACTGCTGGGTGATTTAGGTAGTGGTAAAACACTGCTTGCAAAAGGGATTGCTGAAGGAGCTGGGTATAAAAACGAAGTTACCAGTCCAACTTTTAGCATAATACAGGAATATAATAGTGGCAGCAAAAATATTATTCATATGGATTTATACAGGCTCAATACTGAAGAAGAGCTGATAGAAATAGGTTTTGAAGAATATCTGGATAAAGATAATATTGTTATTATAGAATGGCCGGAATTAGCTTTTTCTCTTCTTCCGGCTGATTTTGTATTTATTGAGATAAAAAAATTAACTGATAATAAAAGAGAGATAATTATTTTTGGAGAAGGTAAGCAGAAAGAAATTATAATGGAAAGGCTGAATAATAATGCTGATATTAGGAATTGATACATCTACTGAGGTGCTGGGGCTGGCCCTGGCAGATGAAAATAAAATTAAGGCAGAATATAATCTTAGATTGAGGAGGCAGCACAGCGAAAAACTGCTGCCTTTAATTAAAGAAATGTTTGCAGTTTTAGAAATTGAGCCTTCAGAAATTGAGGCTGTGGCCGTTTCGACCGGCCCAGGTTCTTTTACAGGGTTAAGGATAGGTATAACTGCTGCCAAAATAATCTCCAGAATTAATAATATTCCTATAAAAGGTGTTTCTACTCTTGAAATCACAGCATCATCTGTAAAAAACAATGGTATAATTATTCCTTTAATTGATGCGGGAAGAAACAGGTTCTATTTTTCTATCTATCTTAGAGAAGATAATAACCTCAAATTAATATCTGACCCTGAAGCTGCTCAGCTGGACATTATTTCAAAAAAGGCTGCAGCAGTCGGCAGTAAAGATATATATGTGGTAGGAGAAAAAAGCAAAAAAGCAGCTGATATCCTGGCTGCCGAGCTGGATAATAATATTATTTATCCTGGAAGGGAATTTGATTACCCGCAGTCATCTATCCTGGCTGTTTTGGGTCATGAGTACATTGAACAGAAACGTGAAGATGACTTATATAAAATAAAGCCGAAATATTTAAAAAAACCACAGGCAGAAATTAACTGGCTTAAAAAATATGGGAGCCAAAAAAGTGAAAGTTAAAATTTCTAAATTAACTTCTAAAGATTTGGAGGAAATTATAAAAATAGAAAAATCATCATTTGATTCACCGTGGACCAGAAATGCTTTTTTGAGAGATCTTGAACATAATAAAAGAGCTTTTTATCTTAAAATGACTGTTGATAACAATATAGCTGCTTTTATAGGGTGCTGGCTTATTTTAGATGTACTGCACATAGTTAATCTGGCTGTTCTACCTCTTTATAGAAGGCAGGGAATTGCCAGCAGAATACTCGATGAGGCATTGAATTACGGCAGAAGTATTGGTGCAAATAGAGCAACTTTAGAAGTGCGAACAGAAAATACTGCTGCAGTAAATCTGTACAAAAAATTTAATTTTACAGCTGAAGGAGTTAGACTGGATTATTATGGTCCAGGCTGTGATGCACTAATAATGTGGAAGGAGTTAGATTAGAATTGAACTCAGAATATGAATTAAAAAATAAAGATGAAGATATTTACATACTGGCATTTGAAACTTCATGTGATGAGACAGCAGCTGCTGTTAGTAAAAATGGGCTGGAAATACTTTCTAATACTGTTTCGTCACAGGTTGATCTCCACAAAAAATTTGGAGGTGTAGTTCCAGAAATAGCTTCACGGAAACACTTAGAGTTTCTCCTGCCTGTTATTGATGAATCATTAGAAAAAGCACAGCTTTCATTTTCGGACATTGATGCTGTGGCAGCAACCTATGGACCGGGTCTGGTTGGAGGACTTCTGGTAGGGCTTACAGCAGCAAAAACGGTGTCACTTTTTTTAAATATACCTTTAATCGGAGTTAATCATATTGCAGGTCATATTTATGCTAATTTTATTGAAAATCCAGCTATAGAAAAACCTCTTATTTGTTTAACTATTTCTGGTGGACATACAGATCTTCTTTATTTTGAAGACTTAAAAGACTACAAGATTCTTGGGAGGACAAGAGATGATGCTGCCGGGGAGGCTTTTGATAAAATTGCGCGTTTTATGAATCTTGGTTATCCTGGCGGGCCGGCAATAGAAAAAGCAGCCATGAATGGCAATCCTGAAGCTGCTAATTTTCCCAGAGCTATAAGTGATAATGAGAGTTTTGATTTCAGTTTTAGTGGTTTAAAAACAGCAGTAATGAACTATATCAATAACAAAAAACAGAAAAATGAAGAAATAAATAAAGCAGATATAGCCGCGAGCTTTCAGGAAGCTGTGGTTGATAGTTTAAAGATTAAATTGATGCAGGCAGTGGAAAAATACGATATAAAAAGTGTTGTTTTGTCAGGAGGAGTTGCTGCTAATAAGAGGTTGAGAACAGCTGTAAAAAAAGAAATAGAAAAATATGGTTTGGACTTTTACTATCCTCCTCTACAGTTTTGTACGGATAATGCTGCCATGATAGCAGCTGTTGCATATTATCAGTATTTAAACAGAGATTTTTCAGATTTGAGCTTAAGTGCAGATCCTTCTCTTAAATTATAGTATAAAAATTACATTTATGACGAAATCTCTTTTTTATAACTCTAGAAATAATCTTGGGGAATCTTCTTAAATTATTTAGTTTGATCAGTTTTTATAATTTAGAATAACACAATAGAAGGAGGAAAAAGTGAATTACAGCAGAGAAAAACTATTATTTGACACAGTACAGCGTGATAATATTCTTCCCATAACCTCTAAATGCAGCCTGAACTGTATTTTCTGCAGTCATAAAAATAATCCGCCAGAAATTGAAACCTTTTCTTTTGGAGATCTTAGTTTAAAAGTTATTAAACAATTAATAGAATTTATTGATCCTAAAAAACCACTTATTATTGGTGAGTCAGCAACACGCATAATAGAAGGAGAACCCTTTTTACATCCGCAGATCAATACAGTATTAGAGCTGCTTTACAAAAAATATCCGGAGATAAATTTAAAAATAACAACAAACGGTTCTCATATTGGAGATGAAGAACTTTATCAGCTGCAGAGATTTAAAAATCTTGAATTAAATGTTTCTGTTAATGGACCAGATGCTGAAGCCAGAAAAATTTTAATGAATGACAAAAATGCGGAAAATGTATTTATACTTCTTTCAAAGTTAAAAAAATACGGCATATTTTTTCAGGCAAGTATAGTTTCCATGCACCATATTACCGGGCTTGGTTTTATTAAAAAGACCCTGGATAGAATGGAATTATATAGTCCGGAAAGCCTCAGAATTTTTTTGCCCGGATTTAGCAGACATGCACCTGATAATTTAACCTTTAGTGGTAATATCTATAATGAATTAAATGATTTTATAGATAAGATCAGTGAGAATTACAGTTATCCAGTAATTCTTGAACCTCAGATAATAAGTAATCTGGATGCAGTAATAGCAGGGATAATCGATAAATCACCTGCTTATAAAGCCGGTATTAAAAAAGATGATCTAATTGAAGAAATTGATGGAGATAAATCAGAATCAAGGGTAGATGCATTTTATAGAATAAAAAAAGCTGAAAATCCAAATTTAAGGATAGTAAGAGGTAATGAAATAATAAATTTAAAAATTATTAAAAAAGAAGGAGAAAAATCAGGATTGATAATGTCTTATGATATTTCACCTTATATAAAAGAAAAATTTTTGGGATATTTAAAACAGTGCATAAATGTCAGCACTGTTATCATCACTTCAGAGCTTGCATATCCAATGCTGAAATATTTAGTCCATAATAACAGTAAAGATAATTATAAATTAAAACTTGTTAAAGCAAAAAATAAATTTTTTGGAGGTTCTATTATGTCAGCCGGTCTGCTTTTAAATAGTGATATAGTTTCTGTGCTGGAAAAGAACAATTTTTCTTTTAAAAGAATGATTTTGCCGGAAATAATGTATGACTATTACGGTTATGATCTTAGTATGAGTTCTTATACAGAACTTGAAAAAATATATAAATCAAAAATAATATTAATATAAAGAAAATCGAAGAATTTGAAAGCTAAATAGTTAAGAAAGTTATTAATAACCTCTAATAGCGCTGTAGAGTTATTAAAGAGACTTGATTTTAAATTTAGTCTTAGATATTATATCTATAGTGCTTATTAGCACTCGATGCTAATGAGTGCTAATAATTATATAAGAAAAAAAATAAAAGGGGGTTATTTTTGTATGAATATTAAACCTTTAGACAACAGAGTTGCTGTAAAATTTGTGAAAGAAGAAGAAAAAGAAAAAACACAGGGTGGTATTGTTTTACCGGACACAGCCAAAAAGGATGAAAAACCACAAAAAGGTGAAATTGTAGCTGTAGGTAAGAATATAGCACCTGAAGATGAAGAAGCAGAAGTAAAAGTCGGAGACATGGTTGTATTTGATAAGTATGCTGGAACAAAAGTCGAAATTGATGATGAAGAATATATTGTTCTTTCAATTGAAGATGTTTTAGCTGTTATTGGATAAACAATTTTGTTTTTTATGGATTGAAAATTAGAAAATAAAGATATTTAACCTATATAGGAGGGATACATAATGGCAAAAGAATTAAGATTTGGCGAAAATGCCCGCCGCAGTTTAGAAAGGGGTGTTACATCTTTAGCAGATGCTGTTAAAGTGACACTTGGACCTAAAGGACGCAATGTTTTACTGGAAAAAAGTTTTGGTGCACCAACAATTACAAATGATGGTGTAAGTATAGCCAAAGAAATAGAATTAAAGAATCATTATGAAAATATGGGTGCGCAAACTGTAAAAGAGGTTGCAACTAAAACAAATGATGTAGCTGGTGATGGAACTACTACTGCAACAGTTCTTGCTGAAGCTATCTTTAAAGAAGGACTAAAAAATGTTGCAGCTGGTGCCAATCCAATGCTGCTCAAAAGAGGTATTCTTAAAGCTGTAGAAAAGTTAACTGATGAAATTGCAAGTTTTGCCAAGCCTGTTGAAGGTAAAGAGGCTGTTTCTCAGATTGCCGCTATTTCTGCAGGTAATGATGAGGAAATAGGACAGCTGATTGCTGAAGCGATGGAAAAAGTTGGGCAGGATGGTGTTATTTCTGTTGAAGAGTCAAAAAGTATGGGAACTTCTTTAGAAGTCGTTGAAGGTATGCAGTTTGACCGTGGATATCTTTCTCCCTATATGGTTACAGACACAGATACAATGGAAGCTTCATTAGAAGATCCATATATTCTCATTACAGATAAGAAGATCAGCAGTATTCAGGATATTCTGCCTCTCTTAGAGCAGGTAGCTCAATCAGGTAAAAGTCTGATGATTATTGCTGAAGATGTTGATGGTGAAGCATTAGCTACATTGGTTGTAAATAAAATTAGAGGAACATTTAACTGTGTAGCTGTTAAAGCTCCTGGCTTTGGTGACCGCCGTAAAGCAATGTTAGAAGATATTGCTGTACTTACTGGTGGTACAGTTATAACAGAGGATCTGGGACTTAAGTTAGAAAATGTAAGTGTAAATGATTTAGGTCAGGCACACAAAGTTACTATTACCAAAGATGATACAACAATTGTTGAAGGTAATGGAGAAAAAGATAAAATTCAGGATAGAATTAATCAGATTAGAAAGCAAATCGAAACAACAACATCAGATTTTGATAAAGAAAAACTGCAGGAACGCCTTGCAAAACTGGCCGGCGGAGTTGCAGTAATTCAGGTAGGTGCTGCTACAGAAACAGAGTTAAAAGAAAAGCAGCATCGAATTGAAGATGCACTTTCTGCAACAAGAGCTGCTGTAGAAGAGGGACTTGTTCCTGGTGGAGGAACAACATATCTGGAAGTAATGTCAGCTCTGGATCAGTTAGATCTTGAAGGTGATGAAGCTACAGGAGTAGATATTGTAAGAGAAGCTCTGGAAGCTCCAATTCGTCTGATTGCTGATAATGCTGGTTTTGAAGGATCGGTTGTTGTAGAAAGAGTTAAAGAAAAGGAAGCAGGAATTGGATTTGACGCCATGAAAGGCGAATATGTAAATATGATTGAAGCTGGTATCATTGATCCTGCTAAAGTAACACGTTCTGCCCTGCAGAATGCTGCCAGTGCAGCTGCTATGCTGTTAACCACTGAATGTCTAGTTGCCGATAAAGGTGATGACGATGACGATAATGGTGGTGGCGGTATGAGAGGCGGCATGCCCGGTGGAATGGGCGGCATGGGTGGAATGGGCGGTATGATGTAAGCCCAAACGCCCCCAATAGTTTAATTTAATATAGATATTTAAAAGGCATGTCTGTTTTTTTACAGATATGCCTTTTTAAAATGTCTAAAAAATTATATCAGATGGTTTATTGTGAATAAAATTTGTGGATTCATAATTTTAGACATCAACAAAATTTAACCTTACTATAATAAAAAAGTCCGAAAGATATTTTGTTCAAAAAGATCCTGCTTGAATAAGAGGATTTTAATATTTAATCTCGAAATATAATATTATAAGAAATATAGTTTTCAGGGGTGCCAAAAGGCTGAGAGATAAATTTCAACCCTTAGAACCTGGTCTGGATAATTCCAGTGTAGGGAAGAATAAAATTTAGCTTCCCATTTGGGGAGCTTTTGTATTTTAATGAAAGGAGTGATATTATGAAATCAGCAGTAGATATTCAGTGTCTTCCTCTGGGAGTTGCAGAAAAAGAAGAATTGTATAAACTGGTTGATATAGCTATAGATATAATAGAAAAATCTGGTCATGATTACACTGTTGCAGCTTTTTCAACTACTATAGAGGGAGAACTGGAAGAAATTTGGAATACTGCCTTAAAAGCTCACAAAGCAGTTCAGAATGCTTCCAGTGGAAATGTTATAAGCTATATAAAGCTTGCTACAGGAAACAATCTTGGTTCAACTACAGAAAAGCTTAAACGGCAAAATGAGGGAAATTAAAAATGATAAAGAAAATTAAAAACCATCTGCCTGTACTTGTTTTCTTCTTCCTGCTTATTTTAGTTTGGGAATTAGCTGTTGCATTTTTTGATATAGAAAGCTGGATACTGCCAGCTCCCCATAGAATAATCAAAGAAATAATTAAAACCAGATCACTTCTTTTAAGACATTCTCTGAGAACACTTTTTGAATCAATAGTAGGGCTGCTTATTTCCTTTATTACAGGAATTATTACAGGTGTCGTTATTTTCCATTTTGATATTTTAAAAAGGACTTTTTATCCATTACTTGTTATTTCTCAGACTGTTCCAATAGTTATTTTAATACCCCTGCTGGTTATCTGGTTTGGATTTGGTATTTTACCAAAAATTTTAATAGTAATACTTGCCTGTTTTTTTCCTGCTGCTGTAAATACAATTGATGGTCTTTCTACAGCAGATAATGATATGATAAGTCTTTTAAAATCAATGGGGGCAACAAATTGGCAGGTATTTACTAAAGTAAGAGTTCCTGCAGCACTACCGATGATTTTTAGCGGCATGAGAATTTCAGCAACATATTCTGTTATGGCGGCAGTAGTAGCAGAGTGGATGGGCAGTGATATGGGTCTGGGTGTATTTATAGTAAGGTCTTCCAATTCTTATCTAACCGCAAGAGTTTTTGCTGGAATAGTGTTTGTATCTTTTTTTTCTATAATATTATTCAAATCTATTGATTTTTTAGAAAAGATTTTAATTCCCTGGAAAGAACAAAAAAGGGAGGAAATTTAAATGAGAAAAATAATTATTTTTACAGCTGTGTTGATGCTTTTACTGTCAGCAAATACTGCTGCAGAAGAGGTTGATTTTCTGCTGGACTGGGTTCCCAATACTAATCATACTGGGCTATTTGTTGCAGAAGAGATGGGATGGTTTGAGCAGGAAAATATTAAGGTTAATTTTATTGAACCAGGAAGTAATATGTCAGTTGAACAAGTTGTTGGTGCCGGAAAAGCAGATTTAGGAATTAGCTTTCAGGAATGGGTAACACCTGCCAGAATAGAAGGAGTACCTATTATATCCATAGCTGCAATTATTCAGCATAACACTTCTGGATTTGCTGTACTTTCTGAAAAAAATGTGGAGACTCCGGCTGATTTAAGTGGTTTAAGATATGGAGGCTGGGGAATGCCAATAGAAAAGGCAATAATAAAATCTCTAGTTGAAGGTTCAGGAGGAGAATTTTCAGAAGTTAAATTTATTAATATTGGGAGTGGGGATCTGCTTGCTATGTTAAACAGCAATAAATTTGACTTTACCTGGATATTTTATGCGGTTGATGGAATTCAGGCAGAAATGAGAGATATTGATATTGATATCTTTATGCTTGAAGATTATCAGGAATTAGTTCCTGATTACTATACACCAGTTATAATTACTTCAGAAAAAATGGCTGCAGAAAAACCTCAGCTTTTGGAGAAATTTATGAAAGCAGTGAGCAGAGGGTACATTTTTGCAGCAGAAAATCCTGATAAAGCTGCAGAAATTTTGTATAAAAAAATTCCAGAAAGCAGCCGAGAATTTATTGTAAAAAGCCAAAACTGGCTGAGTCCACGCTATATAGATGATGCGCCTTACTGGGGTTATCAAAAGCTGGAGATTTGGAAAGAATTTGCTGACTGGATGCTGGAAAATGACTTAATAGATGAAGAATTCAGTGCAGAAAAAGCTTTTACAAATCAATTTTTGCCTGACAGCAAATAGAAAATTTTAAAAATAAACAGTAAATAAAATTAGGAGTTTCCCCAAAATTTATTTTCAAGCTGCAAAAAGGGGGCTTTAGTCATCAACGAAATTTTTAGATTTATCTAAAACTCAATTCGGGTGT